>DATGGJ010000199.1:0-2917 GCA_035308585.1 Terriglobales bacterium | reverse complement strand
CAATCAGGCCAGGCAGCCATGGCTTGCGGCAATTGAAAGCAACAGGAGAGCCGTCCAGATTTCGCACCCTCCCGCCAGCCGCCTGCACCAGCGCCGTTCCGGCAGCCACGTCCCACTCATGCTTGGGAACCAGGGTCCAGGTGGCGTCCGCCAGGCCGGCAGCAACCAGCGCCAGTTTGTAAGCCACCGAACCTACGGGGCGAAGCACCAGCGAACCATCCTGAAACTGCTTCCAGTCCCCACGTTTGAATTCGCTGCGGCTGCCCAATACCAGCGAGCCCGGCAATTCCCTGCGAGGACTGATCTGAGCCGGCACGCCATTCCGCTTTACTCCGGTGTTGCGCGAGCCCAGGAAGGTTTCGCCGGTGGCGGGATTTAGGATACCGCCGGCAACGGCCTCGCCGCCGCGCACCCAGGCAATGGAGACGCACCATTCGGGAATACCCTGCACAAACTCGCGGGTGCCGTCCAAGGGATCAACTACCCATAGCGTCTGCTTGTTCAGCCGCGTCAGATCATCGGCGGTTTCCTCGGAGAGCCATCCTTCGCCATCCTGGAGGAGAACCGTGCGCAGTGTGTCGTCCAATGCGCGATCCGCTTCCGTGACCGGATCGTGACCGGCTTTGTACTCCACTTCCACAGCGCCCGGGGTGAAACGGCTCAGCACCGAAGCGGCACGCTCCAGGGCGGACCCTATGCGAGCAAGTATCACGGATTCAACCTGATAGTTGGTCACCTTGAACCTTACGCTTTAAACGTGTGCGGGTACAGGTTGGTCCTCGCGCATTCCAACCGTAAACCGCCCCCAGGCCGGCGCTTAAGCCGCATCCGAATTGCCGCCGATGTAGCCTTCGCGTTCCAGATGCAGCAAGACCTCCTGCGCCGCTTCGTCGGGCGTGGTCTCGGTGGTGTTGATGACCACATCGGCGTCGGTGGGCAGATCATAGGGATCGGAAATGCCGGTGAATTGCTTCACCAGTCCAGCCCGCGCCTTGGCGTATAGCCCCTTGCGGTCGCGTTGTTCGCACACTTCCAGCGGAGTGGCGATATGCACCAGAATGAATCCACCGCCCGGTTCCACCATGCGCCGCACTTCCTTGCGCACATTGTCGAAAGGCGCAATCGGAGCGCAGATGGCGATGCCGCCGTTTTTGGTGATCTCGGAGGCCACAAAGCCGATGCGGCGGATGTTGATGTCGCGGTGCTCCTTGGAAAAGCCCAATTCGGAAGAAAGATTCTTGCGGACAAGGTCGCCGTCCAGCAACGTTACCGGGCGTCCTCCCACTTCCAGGAACTTAACCATCAGCGCGTTGGCCACGGTTGACTTGCCAGCACCCGAGAGCCCGGTGAAGAAGACGGTAAAGCCCTGCTTATGGCGCGGCGGGTGGCTGCGGCGCAGTTCTTTGGCGACTTCGGGGAAAGTAAACCAGGAGGGAATTTCGTGGCCTTCGGCCAAGCGGCGGCGCAACTCCGTACCGGAAATGCTCAGCGAGCGCATGCCCTCCGGCACTTCACCTTCTGGCACGTAGCTATCTAAGTCTTCCACATACACCATCATGTTGAAGGGCAACATGCCCATGCCCAGTTCCGCCTCGTGCTTGGCCAGAAGCTGCTGGGCATCGTAGGGACCATAGAAGGGCTTGCCCGAGGAGTCGCTGCCGGGACCGGCATGATCGCGGCCCACGATTAAGTGCGAGCAGCCGTGGTTCTTACGGATGATGGCGTGCCACACACATTCCCGCGGCCCGCCCATGCGCATCGCCAGCCCCAGCAGCGCCAGCTTGGCGGTGTTCTGGGGATAGTGCGGCAAGATGGACTGATAGCAGCGCACGCGGGTGTAGTGGTCCACGTCGCCGGGTTTGGTCATGCCCACTGAGGGATGTACCAGCAAGTTGGCCTCGACACCCTTGGCCGCCCGCAGAGTCAGCTCAAAATGCGCGCGATGCATGGGGTTGCGGGTTTGGAAAGCCACAATGCGCTTCCAGCCCAAGCGACTGAACTCGGCGCGGAGTTCAGCAGGTGTTAGCCGCAAGGAGCGAAAATCATAGTGTGTGGGAAGCTGCACGCCTTCCAGCCGGCCGCTTACGTAATAGGGCTGTACCTTCTCCACCAGGTAGCCGACGCCGGGGTGCTCGGGATTAGTGGTGCCGAATACCGACTCCGCCTCCGAAAGCAAATTCGGCTGCCATATTTCAGTGACATGCAGGGCGGCCAGCATGACACCTTCCGGGTCGCGCAGCGCGATAGACTGGCCGGGTTTCAACTGGCGAGCGAATTCTTCATTCACGTCGAGCATGATGGGCATGGGCCAGATGGTTCCGTCCGCCAGCCGCATCTTGCTGCATACCGACTCGTAATCCTTCTGGCTCAGAAAGCTGCGCAGAGGGGAGAAGCCGCCGTTCAGCAGCAGTTCCAGATCGCACATCTGCCGGGCAGTGAGATCCCAGGAGAGCCAGTCGCGCGAGGAGGCACGTAGCTCTGCCTTGCGTTCCGCCGGGACCATCAGGTCCACCAGCGTGCCGCCATGGGGAGGATTCAGGTGAGAAGTGCTGCTCTCAGAAGCAACGCGGTTAACCACTGACGAGTTATGCTGGGATGTCAATTTTGCCTCCTGGGATAAATGTAAATGAAGCGTGGTAGATGACGACTGAATAACCGCAGTGGCCGCGGCGTTTCCTGCTTCATCGGCATTCATCAGTATTCATTAATCGTCATCTTCAATCGTAAATCGTCAATTCAGACCTATTCCACGGTCACTGACTTGGCCAGGTTGCGAGGCTGGTCCACGTCGCAGCCGCGGCGCACGGCGATGTGATAAGCCAGCAGCTGCAGGGGCACGATCTCCAGAATGGGCAGCAGCAGCTCGGGCGCGGGCGGAATCCACAGCACCTGGTCGGCGGCCTCGCGGATCTCCTCG
>DATGGJ010000198.1:0-6626 GCA_035308585.1 Terriglobales bacterium | reverse complement strand
CGCCACCTTGAGACCGGGAACATGGCTGAACCAGGCGTGCAGCGACTGCGAGTGCTGCGCCGCCGAGCGTCGCGTTGCTCCCAGAGTGGTGCGCATCACCATGGGCACCTTCCAGGCCCCGCCCGACATGTAGTGCACCTTGGCCGCCTGATTCACCATCTGGTCCATGGTCAGGGTGATGAAGTCGCCGAACATAATGTCCACCACGGGGCGCAGCCCGGTCATGGCCGCGCCTACTCCCAGCCCGGTGAAGCCGGCTTCGGAAATAGGCGTGTCAATCACGCGTTCTTTGCCGAACTCCTCGACCAGTCCGGAGAGGACCTTGAAAGGTGTGCCTGCTTCGGCCACATCTTCACCCATGACGCACACGCGCGGATCGCGGCGCAACTCTTCCGCCAGGGCCTCGCGAATGGCTTGCGCAAAGGTGAGTTCGCGCCTGTTCTCAGGCATAGACATCCTGCTCCACTTCCTCCGCGCTGGGATAGGGTGCAGCGATGGCGAACTTAACTGCCGCCTCTATCTCCTTCTTCACTTCAGACTGAATGCGTTCCAAATCCTCGACATCAGCCAGACCCTGCTCCAGCAGCCAGCCGGAAAACAGCTTAAGCGGATCGCGCTGCGACTTCCAGCGCTGCTCCTCTTCTTTGGAGCGGTAGTACTCGCGATTGATGTCGCCTACGTGATGTCCGCTGTAGCGGTATGTGTTGCAGACCAGGAACGCCGGTCCATTACCCAGGCGGGCGCGTTCGATTAACTGGGTGGCGGCCGCGTACACGGCGCGTACGTCCTGGCCGTCCGCGCTCTCGGCACGAATGCCGAAAGCCGTCGCCCGGCTGAGAATGTCGCCCGCCGTAGTTTCGGAATAATGGGTGTATTCGTTGTACAGGTTGTTTTCGCAGACGTAGATGACCGGCAGCTTCCACAGTTGCGCCAGGTTCATCACCTCATATAGCGAGCCTTGCCCCAACGCCCCTTCGCCGAAAAAGCAGACGCACACCCGGCCATTGCCCAGGCGCTTGGCGGAAAAAGCGGCGCCGGTGGCGATGCCCACGCTGCCGGCCACAATCGCGTTCGCACCCAGGTTGCCGGTGGCGGGATCGGCTATGTGCATGGAGCCGCCTTTGCCCCGACAGTAGCCAGCCTCCTTGCCCAGCAGTTCGGCAAACATGCGGTCTGGCGCAGCGCCCTTGGCCAGACAATGCCCGTGGCCGCGATGGGTGCTGGTGATGTAGTCGTCCGGGTGCAGCGCCTGGCAAACTCCCACAGCTACCGCTTCTTCGCCCACATACAGGTGCGCCAGTCCGGGCATCAGGGCCCGGGTATAGAGGTCGTTCACCTGTTCTTCAAACAGGCGGATGCTCACCATCTGGCGGTACATTCGAATCCAGGGCTCCGCGCCCACGCTGGAAGCCGCTTGCGGTTGCTGGGCGGAGGTAGTCATTGTCCGACTCCTGACATTTTGGCCAGCACCTTAAAGACGCAGGCAAAATCCTGCTTGGCCAATCCCATGGCTCGCGCCGCGCTGAGAAATTCGTTAGCCACTGCCGTGGTGGGCAAGGGCACATCCAGCTTCCGTCCCATATCCAGAGCCAGCACCATATCTTTCTGCATCATGTTGACGTCGAACCAGGCTTCGTCGGGCATGTGCAGGACAAAGGGACCGCGGTACTGCACCATGGGCGAAGCCACAGCGCTGTGCAGCAGCACATCCACCGCTGTTTCCCGCGCGATGCCGCTCTTCTCCGCCAGCAGCACGCCCTCGGAAAAACACATCATCTGCACTGCCAGGCTGAGATTGGTGGCGATTTTCATGCATAGCGCCAGGCCGTTGTCGCCGACGTAGGTAACTTTCGGTCCCAAATCCTGCAGCACCGGCTTGATGCGCTCGAAGGTTTCCCGCCGCCCGCCCACCATCACCGAGAGTTTGCCTTGCTGCAAAGTGATCACGCTGCCCGATACCGGCGAGTCCACCATATCGGCGCCCTTTTCCCGCACCTTGCAGGCCAGCGAGCGGCTGACCTCCGGGCTCACGGTGCTCATTTCCACCAGCACCTTGCCCCGACTGATGCCCGCCAGAATTCCCTCCGGGCCCTCGGCCACTGCCTGCAGGGCCGCCGAGTTGGTCACCATGGAAAGGGTAAGTTCAGCGGCCTCGGCCACGGCCCGTGGCGAATCCGCCCAGCGCATGCCCAGCTTGATCAGCCTTTCCGCTTTGCTGCGGGTGCGGTTGTAGCCGGTCACGGTGTGACCCTTGCTGAGCAGCCGTTCCACCATGTTGCTGCCCATCACTCCCAGACCGACAAATCCCAGGTTCGCCATCTAGCCGTATCTCCGAATCAGGAAGCGGGCCGGGAAACCACTCTTTCCTCGGCTCCGGAAGGTAAGCGCGAGTCATCGCGCACTTGCTGCAGGTGGGCCCGCATTTCGGAGCGCGCCTGTTCCGCGTTCCGCGTCTCAATTGCCGACAGAATGCGGCGATGATAGTACTGGCCGCGCTGCGGACCGCCCGGCGTTTCAAAAGTCCCCAGCCGCTGCTCGCGCAGCAGCCCCACAATCGAGTCAATGAGCGAGAGAATGATGGGATTGCCGGCCGCTTCCGCCAGGGCCAGGTGAAAATCGAGATCGGCCTCAATGAACGCCTCGGCATCCTCCAGGGATGCGTCCATGATTGCGACCGCCTCGCGCAGGGCCGCCAGGTGCTGCTCCTCCGCCCGCTCCGCCGCCAGGGCCGCGATCTCCGGCTCCAATATCTCGCGCACTTCCACCAGTTGAGTGGCGCCGTCGGCCTGGCCGATCTTAACCATCAGATCGAGCGATTGCCGGATGGCGTGCAAAGTGCCATTGGTCACGAAAGTTCCGCGCCCGGTATAGGCCTCCACCAGGCCCTTTTCCCGCAGCGCTTTGACCGCCTCGCGGACCGCCGTCCGGCTCACGCCAAACTGCTCGGCCAAGTCGCGCTCCGCCGGCAACTGGTCGCCCGGCTTGAGATTTCCCTTCAGGATCGTGTCCTCAATCTGCTGCACGATCTGCTCGTACAGGCGTGATGTGCGCACTATTTTGTACATAAATTCACCCAGCGCTCTGCGTTTTAGCCGCCGCTGACCGGCCGAACTACACGGCCCGTGAAATGCGCGCCTGCTGGACTTCGTCTTCAATCCAGACCGTCTTGATGTTGGTAAACTCGCGGATGCCGTGCACGCCCAACTCGCGCCCGTGCCCGGACTGTTTCACGCCGCCAAAGGGAATGCGCGGATCGGAGGCCACCATTTTGTTGATGAAGACCATGCCGGCTTCCAGTTCGTTGATGAAGCGTTTGCGCTCGAACTCATCATTGGTCCAGGCGCTGGCGCCCAGGCCGAAGCGGCTGTCATTGGCAATGGCGATGGCCTGCTCCACATCTTGGGCGCGGAACAGGCAGGCCACTGGACCAAACAGCTCCTCGCGATAGGCCGGCGAATTCTTGGGAATGTCAGTCAGCACCGTGGGCGCATAGAAATTTCCTGCCCGGTCGGCCAGGGGCTTGCCTCCGGTAAGCAGGCGCGCGCCGGCTTCCACGGATTTGGTGACGTCGCGCTGCAGATCCACCACCGCGTCCGCCGTGGCCAGGGGGCCCAGTTCCACGTTCTCCTGCATGGGGTCGCCGATGACCAGCGCCTCCATCTTGGCCACGAACTTGCGTTCGAACTCGGCCGCAATTTCTTCGGCCACGATGAAACGCTTGGCGGCAATGCATGACTGCCCGTTGTTCTGCACCCGGGCCTTCACTGCCATGCCAACCGCCGTCTCCAGGTCGGCGCTGGGCATCACGATAAAGGGATCGCTGCCGCCCAGTTCCAGCACTACCTTTTTGATTCTCTTGGCCGCCGCCATTCCCACTTGAATGCCCGCTCCCTCGCTGCCGGTGAGGGTAGCGGCCATAACGCGGGGATCATCTAGAATCCGGTCTACTTGGCTGGAGGTCACCAACAGAGTTTGAAATGCACCCTCAGGGAAGCCGGCGCGGCGGAAGATGTCTTCGATGGCAAGCGCGCACTGGGGGACGTTGGAAGCATGCTTGAGCAGTCCCACGTTGCCGGCCATCAAGGCGGGTGCGGCAAAGCGCATTACCTGCCAGAAGGGAAAATTCCACGGCATCACCGCCAGCACCGGTCCCAGCGGCTGGTAGCGAATGTAGCTGCGGGCGGCCGCGGTCTCTACCACCTCATCAGCCAGGAAGCGCTCAGCATTTTCCGCGTAGTAGCGGCAGACCCAGGCGCACTTGGCGGCCTCCTGCACGGCCGAACCGATGGTCTTACCCATTTCCAGGGTCATCAAACGGGCAAAGTCCTGCTTTTCACGTTCCAGGATTTCGCCCGCGCGCACCATCATGCGGGCGCGTTCGGCAAAAGGGACCTTGCGGTACTCGGCAAAGGTAGCCGCCGCTGCCGCAATTTTTTCATCAATTTGCCGCTCGGAGAGGGGTTCAAACTTCTTCAGGCATTGCCCAGTTGCGGGATTGATAGTGGCAATCGCCATAGTAGGTGCCTCCGTGGGGTAGTAGCAGTTGAGGTCATCACGCCCGCAGGGTTCGAAGCGAGCGGCCTTTGGTACGACCACCATACCATAAATCCATTTCTCCCCAAACATCTCGCGCAAAATTTCCTTGAGACCAAAGTGGAGATTGAGTTTGACAGCGAAGCCGCCGAAGTGGTAGAGCTGTCCAACCATTTGCGAACTCCACCGCAAATCGCCACGGAGCACAATGCGACACCATGACGAGAAGTTGATGGCAACACCCTCCCAAAGACAGAGCCCTTTCCCAACCCGGCGGCAATTCTTGAAGACCACGGCGGGCGCCGCCGCAGCCGTCGCCGGCTCCGCCATCGCATCCCGGGCCAATAACCACCCTCACCCTTCGCCGCAGAGCCTTACTTATCTGGACCGGCGGATGTACATCCGCAACATGGAGGTGATCGCTCACATCCTGCCGGGCGAGGACCGGGGCGGCAAGATGCAGATGATGTCGGTGGGGGACCGCCGCTACCTGGTGCAGCAGGGCGATTTCATTGACGTATCCGACCTGCGCAAGCCGGCCATGTACAACCACCAGGGGTGGAATGGCTATCAGGTGCAGGTGGCGTGGAACCAGAAACTGAAGAAATGGATTCTGGTGACCAGTGCGGCCGCGCCCATAACCAGTTCCACGCCGACAGCGCCCAACGGCAAGTATGACGATCCCAAGCTGCTGGACAAGTGGAGGAACTACAAAGGGCTGCGCGGCATTCGTGTTTACGATGTAACCAATCCCGCCAAGACTTCCCTGCTCTCAGAATTCAGCACCGGCGCGACCGGCTCCGGCACGCACCGCAACTACTACGATGGTGGGCGCTACGCTTTTCTCGATACCGCCCCCGACGACACCTTCAGTCACCAAATTTCCTATTTCCGCCCGTTAGTGAACGGCAACATGATTGTGGACATGTCCGACCCCACCAGCCCCAAGGAAGTCTCCATGTGGTGGGTTCCGGGTTCGCGCAAGGGCGAGGAAGCGGAATACGAAAAGTGGCAGTGGAGCAAGCTCAAGTATCCGGAGAAGGACCAGACGCCCTTTGCGGGCCTGCACGGGCCGGTATATGTGCCCAAGCGCCTGGAGGATGGGGGCAACCGCGGATATGGCTCCTGGGGCTGCTTCGGGCTGATCATCCTGGACCTTTCAGATCCGAAGCATCAGAAGGAGATCGGCCGCTTCGAGCCGCCGCCGCAGTATGGCGCGGGCGGCATCGCCTTTCATACCATCTGGTGCGGCGGCTTGGACAAGGGCTTCGTCTTTGCCAATGGCGAAACCACCAATCCCGACTGCAACCAGATCTTTCTGCCTATCTGGGTGATTGACATCCGCGACGAGGAACGGCCCACGCCGGTGGCGCAGTTCCCCCGCCCGGTGCCGCCGCCGGAAGCGCCCTACCGCGATTTCTGCTTCAAGCGCGGCAGATTTGGGGCGCACAACCCGCCCCATCTCAAAGCGCCCGGCACCATCTCGCCCAACTTCATCGCCTACTCCTATTTCGATGCCGGTCTGCGCTGCTATGACGTGAGCGACCTGCTGCGCCCCACTGAGGTGGCCTACTTCATTCCTCCTCAGGGTGGAGACCTGCACAAATGGGGCAGCTGGAACCGGACGGTGGATAACGTCCTCGTTGAGTGGGACCGCAACATCATTTATGCCGCCGCTGATACCGGCATTTACGCCTTGAGCTGCCCCAACCTGGGCAAGCCTGTTCTTGACCCCATGCCGGTGAATCACTGGTCGCTGTCCGGGCTGAACGAGGGAGCGCCGTAGGGCAGTCTCCACTTCAGAGCGAGGTGACGGGAAACCGCAGAGCTGACGGGCCGTGATTTAACGCCTTCGTTTCCGACCATCCCTAATTAAATCTGACTTCTCGCTAACCGAGGGGAGCCGCGCCAGTCTAACTCGGTAACCGAGGGGAGATTGTTTTGTGAGCAAGCCTTCCGACCTGGTCCAGGGGACTCTGGACATGCTGATCCTCAAAATACTGGCCTTGCAGCCCTTGAATGGGTGGGCCATTAGCCAGCGCCTGAAACAGATTTCCAGTGATGTGCTGGGCGTCAGCGACGGTTCCCTCTAT
>DATGGJ010000197.1:0-2562 GCA_035308585.1 Terriglobales bacterium | reverse complement strand
ATCGAGGCCGACCACTACATCAACAAGAAAATTCTGGTCGTGGGCGGCGGCGATAGCGCGGTCGAAGCGGCCATGGGTCTGGCGCACCAGAAGGGCAACGAGGTTACCCTTTCCTATCGCGGAGAACAGTTCAGCCGCATCAAGGAGCGTAACGCGCAGCGCCTGGCGGAGTGCGCCCGCGGCGGGAAGGTCAAGGTGATGCTGAGTTCGAACCTGAAGGAGATCGGCGAGGGCGCGGTTTGGCTCGAAGTGAAGGGAGAGTTGCGCGAACTGACCAACGATTTCGTGTGGGTGTTCGCCGGGGGCACGCCGCCCTACGATTTCCTAAAGAAGGTTGGGGTGCGGTTCGGCTCCCGCGACCTGACGCTGGAAGCCAGTCAGGAAGCAAAGCAGGCGGCAGCGTTCAAGAAGGAAGCGGCCCTCGCGACCACCGGCGCGGCCATGTCATAACCCCGCCCCATACACCGGAATCACCGCTCCGGTGACGTCTTTGGCCTGGTCACCGCCCAGCCACACAATCAGACTGGCCACGGTGGCGGGCTGTACCCATTTCGAAAAATCGGCATGAGGATCGGACGCGCGGTTGGCGGGCGTGTCCATGGTCCCCGGCAGAATTACGTTGGCGGTGATGCCCGCGTCTTTGTTTTCCAGGGCGACGGTGCGGAGCAGCGAAACCAGCCCCGCCTTGGAAGCGTTGTAGGCGGCGAGCGTAGGGCCGGGGTCCACCGCGGCCCGGCTGCCGATAGCAATAATCCGGCCCATCCTGGCGCGGCGCATGTGGGGAATCGCCGCCCGCAGCAACTGGAAGGCGCTGTTCAGGTTGAGGTCGAACATGAGCTGCCAGGTGGCGTCATCCATCTCGTCCACCCGCTTGCCCCCGGCGAATCCGCCCACCAGGTGCGCCAGTATGTCCAGCTTCCCCAGCCGGGCGAAAGCCGCGTCCACCGCCGACTTGGCAGACTCGGCGCCGGAGAGTTCAGCGGCCAGCGCAATGAATGCGGGGTGGTCAAAATCTGATTGCCGGATCTGCGGCGCCAAGCCGGCCACGGTGGCGCCAGCTGCGAGCAGCATGCGGGTGACATGCTTGCCCAAGCCGCCGGTGGCGCCGGTGACGAGAGCAGTTTTACCGTTGAGGGTCGGTTCCATGGCGCAGAGATTTTAACGCCGGGCTCCGGCCTTGGGTTGTTCAGCGCTTCAAAAAGAAAGGTCCTTCTCTCCGCTGCCGTCACATTTCAGGCAGGTCACGCTCTTGATCTTTACGCCCCCGAGAGGCTGGTCGAAGCGGTTGCCGGGAAAGGGGTAGAGGATCTTGCCCTGTCCCTGGCAGGCGGGGCAACGGCCGGGAAAGAAATAATTATTGATGGGTTCGGCCTGAAGCTTGGCACTGCTTGCCATAGGACTAGCGTTGAATCGTGCACAGCTGTGGCCAAACGATCCATCCCGGTCGTTCCTTTAGATTGAGCAGCTTATGTTTCGCTTGGGCATTATCGAGAGGGTTGGGGCAGGGAAAACGGCTGCACATTCGAGCGACCAGATTCTCCGCCTAACGGGTGCGACGGCGGGCTGACACCTCGCCCGCCGATTTTGTCTTTGCCAGCAACAATCATGTCGGATAAAACACGGAATAGATTTGAACCGTGTGCAGCCGAGGCAGGTGTGCTTGAGGGATCACGAACTCTTACAGGAAGCGTTGGCAGAGGCCAAGGCCGGGCTGGCGGAAGGCGGCCTGCCTATCGGTTCGGTACTGGCCGACCAGCAGGAGCGCGTGGTCGCGCGCGGGCACAACCTGAGAGTGCAGAGCGGCGACCCGACGGCGCACGCGGAAGTGGTATGCATCCGCAATGCCGGACGGCGCCGCGACTGGAACCGGCTGACCCTGGTCAGCACCCTGAGCCCGTGCGTGATGTGCACCGGCACAGCCCTGTTGTTCAAAATTGGGCGCGTAATTGTGGGGGAAAACCGCAACTTTCGCGGCCCAGAGGAGTTGTTCCGTGCTTCCGGCGTCTCCCTTAGCGTGCTGGACGATGCGGACTGTGTAGCGCTGATGCGCGACTTCATCGCCGCTCATCCTGATTTGTGGAATGAGGACATTGGAGATTGAACTGCCCGCGCCGGAGGCGCGCAAACGTGTACGCGGGAGCATTCGCGGTCCCAAGCCCGTCAGGATGAAGGACTTGGCGGATCGCGGGCGGGGCGCCGGCGCCACAAACGAGCGAAGCGAGCCCTAGACCTTTGAGGGGTGCCTAACCCGCAAACGCCAGGCCCGTCCCGCTTTTACCACAAATTCATCCCTTCGTAACTCGCCGTTAACATCCGCGCGCTATTCTCACTCTGGTTCGCCACACGTGCCGGATTGAGGTGTTGTCATGGCCCTGCCCGCGGAAGTGGTTCCACAAGGTTTTTCGGCCGAGCACGCTTACCTGGTGGGTCTAACGCTGCGCGCCTGCCAATTGGCGAAGGAAGCAGCCTCTCATGCCGCGGACGCGCTGGGCTCGAACTCGCCCGCGCTCTATAGCAAGGTGGACGAATGTGAGAAAGAGCTGGACCGGCTGGATCGCGAAC
>DATGGJ010000196.1:0-13853 GCA_035308585.1 Terriglobales bacterium | reverse complement strand
GCCAGCACTCCCCACTGATGTAAGGGGGCCAGCAAACGAGCGGTGGAACGGGGATCGCGGGTGAGGACGAGAGCGTTAAGCTGGCTCACAACATCAATCTACGTCAATTCATGGGCTCTGGAACATGACCCAGGTTCAACTTGGCGCCAGGAAGGTGGACACGGGAAACGTGGCCAGCTTCGCAAGCCCCGGGAAATAGGGCGATGGGGTGTATGTCCGGGAGGACAATGCCGGGCCAGGACAGACTCCGCCTGTGGTTACTTGCGATTTGGTGGAGCCGGGCTAGGATTTTCATGGAGCAGTTTTAAGTTTCGTCTCTCGGCACTCCTCGCAAAAACCCAAGACGAAATTCGAAACTGGACAGGGGAAACATGAAGGTCCTGGTCATCGCCTCGTCTCGCCGGATTCGCCGCCAGCTCATTGAGCAGGCCCGGGCGGAAGGCCACGACGTGACGTCTCTGGAAGGAAAGCGGCCGAGGCTGCGCTGGCGCCGTCCCCAGCATCGGGTGATTGCGGGAGAGGTGCTGGATGAGAGCTCGCTGGGGCCCGCGGTGGCGGGACAGGAGGCGGTGGTTTGCTGGCTGACGCAGAAGGCCACCCGCCGGCCCACTACTTACCTCTGGGAAGGCACAGCCAACCTGATCCGAATGATGGAAAAGCATGGGGTGCGGCGGCTGATTTGCATCAGCGCCTGCGGAGCGGGAGACAGCCGCGGTCATTGCGGGTTCTTCTACGACAAAATCGTCCAACCGCTATTTCTCAAACGGGTATACGAAGATCGAGACCGGCAGGAGGAATTGATTCGCGGCACCGGGTTGGAATGGGTGATTGTGCGTCCGGCGCGGTTGAGCAAAGGACGTCCCCGAGGCGAGTACATGGTGCTCACTGACCTGCGTAACTTCCGAGCCCGGCGGATTGCGTTGCTCGATGCCGTGGAATTTGCCTTGAAGCAGCTGAGCAGCAATTTCTATCTTTTCCAGGCGCCCTTGGTGACCTATTGAAGCCAGTACGGTACCCAGGGAAATACTATCCGGTGCTGCCCGTTTTGTACTACCCCGGTTAGAATGCCGTGGAGAGAGGCGCAATGAAAACCATACTAATAATCGCAATCGTCCTGGCAGGAACGGCGGTTTGGGCGCAGACTCCTTATGATCTTTCCAATGGCAGGGACTTGCAGGCTTTGTGCGGGGCCAACACTAAGGACGCCAGCCTGAATGCCCTGGCGCACACGTTTTGTCTGGGCTACATTCGCGGAGTCACGGAGCAGGCGGGCTTCATCAAGAGCCCCAATGCCTGCGTGCGCGGAGCTTCCGACGAGGACATGAAGAAGCTGGTGACCCGGTTTCTGCAGGACCATCCAAAGTACCTCCAGCAGAAAGCGGCGCAGGTAATTACGGCGACGATGCAGGCCACCTTCCATTGCCGATGAATGGACAGGCCGGCTCGAAAATTCTCCGCGACTTCCTGCCTGCGTCCGCGCGCTCAACCATGGCTGGAATGCCAGGAAACCAGCGGATCGCATCAGTGCCGGCAGCCACCGGCCTGGTGGCTGCTGCTTTAAGAACTCGCGCCCGCTAGTCGGCGGCCATGACCTGGTATTCCTCGATTTTGCCGTCCGGCATCTCGTAAACCCAAACCGACAGCGCCTTGTCGGCGAAGGTGACGGTATAGCGACGGAAGCTCATGCCACCGCGCAGGCCCTGGGATGCCTGCGTAAAGGAGCGGGGCTCCCCCAGCGGGCCCAGGCTGGAAGCGAAATCCTGCAGCGCCTGCGGGCTGAAATAGCTGTTGGCATTGGCGGTGAAGAGGGAGCGGTCGAGCTGGCCGTGCTGCAGGCCGGCGAAGATCTTCCGCGCCTGCTGCTCTTTTTCGGCGACGTGAGCATCCTGGAAAAGCAGCGGCGCGATGCGGCGGGCGATCTGGCCGGCAGCCATGGCCGCGTCCTGATTGGTGAGCACCACGATGGCGGCATGGTCATCGGGGAAGACGATGTTCTCGGAAGTAAAGCCGGAAACTTCGCCGCCGTGCTCCAGGGCGCGATGGTCGGCTTCGCTGGTTACGTCAATTCCCAGGCCATAGCGCGTGCCCAGGCCGTTCTTGAGGCGGACTTCGGCCTGCATTTCCTTGTAGGAAGCCGGCTTGAGCAGGCGCTGCTCGAGCATGCCGATGTCCCAGCGGGCCAGGTCGGGAGCCGACATGGCGAGCTCGCCAGCGGCAAACAGCCAGCCCTGGCCTTCTTTGGGCGCCGGATGCAGCGGGCCCAGCGCGTAGCGCATGTAGCCGGTGGGGTCGGTGGCGGCCAGGCGCTGCTGGTCAATATTGACCACCTGCTCCATTCCCAGCGGCTTGAACACCCGCTCCCCGAGAAACTTGAGCAGGGGCATGCCCGAGGCTTTTTCCACGATCAGTCCGGCGATGACGTAATTGGTGTTGGAGTACTGCCATTTGGTGCCGGGGTCGAAGTCCAGCGGCTTGCGTGCCCATAGCTCGAGAATTTTCTGCGCCGTGGTGGGCTCCAGCATCATGGGCATGACGTAATCCTGCGGCCAGTAATCCTGGTATCCGGAGGTGTGGGAGAGCAGTTGGCGGATGGTGACCTGGCTGGCGCGGGTCAAGTGGGGGAGAAAGCGGGAGACGGGATCGTCGAGCGAGAGCTTGCCCTCTTCCGCCAGCATGAGAATGGCGGTGGCGGTGAACTGCTTGCTGATGGAGCCGATGCTGTAGCGCATTTCGGAGCGGGCCGGGACCTTGGGCTCAAGGCGGGCATCGCCATAGGCATGGGCGTAGACGATCTTGTTGTCGCGCACGACCGCCACCGAGGCGCTAGGCACGCCGGTGCTGCCCAGCACTTGCTGGGCAATGCGGTCCACGGTGGTGCTCAGGTCGGGGGCTTGAGCACGGGCCCAGGTAGCCAGGCAAATGACGGCAAGGCAGATGGCAACCGGAAGTTGGGAGCCGGACCGTACGCGAAAAATGCGCATAAGAACCTCGGAGAAGAACAGGGGAGTGTAGCACGCGAATCGCGAGGGCTAGGTCAGCAAGGCACAGCGGGGGCTGCCTTGGCATTCGCCAGGTAACTGGTGTGAGGAAGCCCATCAAAATCTTTAATCACCGCGCCACCATGACGGCTCAAGACTGATTTCGAGCCGAGATGCGAAAATGGGAA
The DNA here is from genome assembly GCA_035308585.1 of Terriglobales bacterium. Classification (GTDB taxonomy): domain Bacteria; phylum Acidobacteriota; class Terriglobia; order Terriglobales; family Acidobacteriaceae; genus JAICWP01. The sequence goes on along the minus strand of DATGGJ010000196.1, from coordinate 10,687 downwards.
GAGCGAAAGTGGGTCATGAAAGCTGCTGTGCTGAGCTCGCCGCGGGAAGTTTCTCAGCGTCCCCTGGAAATTCGGGAGATCCCCCAACCGAAGCCCGGACCGGGCCAGGTGCTGCTGCGGGTGCGGGCATGCGGCGTCTGCCGCACCGATCTGCACATCGTGGAAGGCGAATTGCCGCCGAAGCACAAGCAGGTGGTCCCCGGGCACCAGATTGTTGGCGAAGTGGCGGGCGGGGCGACGGCGGAGATGCCGCTGGGCGCGCGGGTGGGCGTCTCCTGGATGGGCGGCAACGACGGCACCTGCTGGTACTGCAAACACGGGATGGAGAACTTGTGCGACGCGCCCACCTTCACCGGCTACAGCGTGAACGGCGGATACGCGGAGTACGCGGTGGCGCGCGCCGACTGGGTGTATCCCCTGCCGGAGGCGCTGGACGATCTGCACGCGGCGCCGCTGCTCTGCGCCGGCATCATCGGCTTCCGCAGCCTGCGGGTGGCGGGAGTGGAACCCGGCGAGCGCGTGGGACTCTTTGGCTTCGGCGCTTCAGCGCATCTGGCTCTGCCGGTCCTCCATGCCTGGAAGTGCAAGGTGTACGTCTCCACGCGGGGGGAATCGCACCGCCACCTGGCCCAGTCTCTGGGAGCGGAGTGGGTAGGCAGCGAGCGGGAGAAGCCGCCGGTGGAGCTCGACCGCGCCGTGACCTTCGCGCCCAGCGGCGACGTGGTCCTGACCGCGCTTTCCAGTCTGCGCAAGGGCGGGGTGGTGGCCATCAACGCCATCCACCTGGACCGCATGCCGGAGTTCGACTATGACCATCTGCTGTGGGGCGAGCGCCAGCTACGCAGCGTGGCCAACATGACGCGGGCGGACGCGCGCGATTTTCTGCGCATGGCGGCGGAAATTGGTCTGCGGCCCAAGACCACGCAATTTCGCCTGGACCAGGCCAACGAGGCCCTGATAGCTCTGAAAAAGGACGCCATTGACGGGGCGGCGGTAATAGTGGTGGGGCAGTAGTCAGAAGCCAGACAAATCGTCAATCCGCGGGGTTGACTATTTCCCGCCTCGCCCGTCTGTTACACTGCTTAGCACCCCGCAAAAGGCCCACTTTTGAGTGAATCCGAGGTACAAACCATGCCAAGAAAACTGTTCCTTGCCCCGGCGCTGGCGGTGTTGCTTGCCCTGCCGGCCCTGGCCCAGACGGCCGCACAGGCGCCCAAGCTGCCGCCGCTGTCATTGCAGGATCTCCACCTGGACAATGGCTTGCGTGTGATCCTGGCGCCCGACCACGCCGCCCCCGTGTTCGGCATCTGCGTGACCTATAACGTGGGGTCGCGTAACGAGCGGCCGGGACGCACCGGCTTTGCCCACCTGTTCGAACACATGATGTTCGAAGGCTCGCAGAATGTGGGCAAGGGCGAGCACTTCATCCTGGTGGAGAACAATGGCGGCGGCATAAACGGCACTACCAACGAGGACCGCACCAATTACTTCGAAGTGCTGCCCAAGAACCAGCTTGACCTGGCGCTGTTCCTGGAAGCCGACCGCATGGGGCACCTGGCGGTGAACCAGCCCAATCTGGACAACCAGCGCAACGCGGTACAGGAAGAGCGCCGGCTGGGCATTGACAACCAGCCCTACGGCAAGTCGTATCTGGAAATCGACAACCTCTCCTTCGACAACTTCGCTTACAAGCACTCCACCATCGGCTCCATGCGCGACCTGAATGCGGCCGACCTGAAGGACGTGCAGGAGTTTTTCCGCATCTATTACGCACCCAACAACGCGGTGCTGACCCTGGTGGGCGATTTCGATCCAGCGGCGGCGCTAGAAAAGGTAAAGAAATATTTTGCCGCGATTCCGCGGCAGCCCACTCCGCCGCAGCCCGACATGACCGAAGATCAGCACTACGGCGAGCGCCGCGAGACCATCTACGATCCGCTGGCACGCCTGCCCATGGTGCTGATTTCCTACCACACCCCGCCGGGCAACACGCCCGACAACTACGCCCTGCAGGTGCTGGGGGACATCCTGGGTCAGGGAGAAAGCTCGCGTTTCTATCAGCACCTGGTGAAAGAGCAGCAACTGGCCACCTCGGTTGACGTGCAGGCGGATGCGCGTCGCGGGCCCAGCCTGTTCTATGTGATGGCCACGCCGCGCCCGGGCGTGAAACCGGAAGACCTGGAGCAGGCGATTTACAAGGAGATTGCGGCGGTGGCCAAGGATGGGGTTACGGCTGCGGAAATGGACAAAGCGCGCACGCAGTACCGGCGGAGCATGATTCAGACGCGCGAGTCGGATCTGAGAACCGCCATCCGCATCGGGCAATACGCGGTTTTCTTCAACGACCCCGAACTGATCAACACCATCATCGACAAGTATGACAGCGTAAGCGCGGAGCAGGTGAAGGCCGCGGCGCAGAAATACCTGGTGACGACGGAGCGGGCGGTGGTAACCACCTTGCCCGAACAACAAGCCGGCGCCTCCGCCGGGGGAAGATAGGGAGCCCGCCATGAAACGAAATCAAATCCTGGTTGCCATAATTTTGAGCGTGCTGGGCCTGGGGCTGCTGGCCGGGGCCCAGGAGGCGAGCAAGTCCGTTCCCATCACCGCGGTGCAGCGGCTGAACCGCGCGCCGGTGAACAAGCAGGTGCTGCAGGTGACGCTGCCGCGGCCGACAGAGTTCCACTTGCCCAACGGATTGACCGTGCTGGTATTGGAGCGGCACGAGCTGCCGACGGTGGATTTCGCACTGTGGATCAAGTCAGGCGCGCTGGAGGATCCCAAGGACCTGCCCGGCCTGGCCAAATTTACCGCCGACATGCTGCGCGAGGGCACCGCCCACCGCAACAGCGCACAGCTGGCTTCGGAAATAGACGCTATCGGCGCTTCCATACAGGCCAGCGCGGAGTTTGGCTCCAGCCACTCGCAGGTGGTGGCCTCCGGCTTGGTGGAAAACACCGCCAAGCTGCTGGACCTGATGTCGGACATGGTGGAGAACCCTACCTTCCCGCAGGATGAACTGGCCAAGTACAAGTCACGGCAGTTGGCCGACCTGGAGCAGGAGCGCGCCAACCCGGACTTTCTGGGCATGGAGCGCTTTCATCGCGTGCTGTACCGCGATTTCCCCGCGGCGGTGATCGCGCCCACCCCGGCTTCGGTGAAGGCGGTCACCAGCGACCAAATCAAGCAGTTCCACGACCATTACTACGTTCCCAATAACGCCATCCTGGGCGTAGCCGGGGACGTGCAAGCCAAGCAGGTGATGGCGCTGGTCGAAAAATATCTCGGCGCCTGGAAAAAGCAGCCGGTCAGCGAGCCCAAGCTGGCGGCCTTGCCCGCGCCGGCACCCGCGAAGGTGTACCTGGTGGACCGGCCAGGCTCAGTGCAAACCGATATCGTAGCCGGAAACTTCGCGCTGCGCCGCACCGACCCCGACTTTATCCCCTTGCGGGTGATGAACCGTATCCTGGGCGAAGGGCCCACGGGCCGGTTGTTCCTCAATCTGCGCGAGGAAAAGGGTTACACCTACGGGGCTTACAGCTACTACACGGCGGACACCTATCCGGGCACTTTCATTGCCGAGACCCAGGTGCGCAACGCGGTGACCGACGGCTCGCTGCACGAATTGATGGGGGAATTAAAACGCATTCGCGATGAGGCGGTGAAAGAGAACGACCTGGAAGATGCGCGCCACGCCATCGTGGCTGGTTTCGCCTTGTCGCTGGAGCATCCAGCCACGCTGCTGAATTACTGGATGACCTCGAAATATTATGGCCTGTCTGAGGATTACTGGGACCGCTATCCGGGCGAGGTGGCCAAGGTAACGCCAGAGGTGGTCCAACGAGTGGCACGTAAATATGTTGACCTGGACCACCTGCAGGTGGTGTGCGTAGGCGACGGCAAGCAGATCAAAGGGGTGCTCGGCAAATACGGTACGGTCGAGGTCTACGACACCAACGGCAAGCCGGTGGCGGCGGCGGGAGGAAACTGAGAAATTGAGTAATTGTGAAATCGGGGATTGAGTAATTGAAAACCTGCCGCGGGCGAGGGCGTCCACGCCACAAGGTTCAAATTCGAAATGCAGGCCCTTCTCCTGTACACGATGACAGTCTTGGAGGAAATAAGGGGTAAGATTCGGGTGAAATTACCCGATTACTCAATTCAGGCGCTGACCAGGGACCCGATTTTTTCGCCGATGAGGACGCGCTTGATGTTGCCCGGGCGGTTGAGGTTGAAGATGATGATGGGCAGGTTGTTGTCCTTGCACAGGCTGATGGCGGTCGAATCCATCACCTGGAGTCCCTTCCTGAGCACATCCATATAGCTGATCTGGTCGAACATTTTGGCATCCTTGACCAGCACGGGGTCGGCGTCATAAATGCCGTCTACCTTGGTGGCCTTTAGGATGACGTCGGCCTTGATTTCCATGGCACGGAGGGAGGCGGCGGTGTCAGTGGAGAAGTAGGGGTTGCCGGTGCCGGCAGCGAAGATGACCAGACGTCCCTTCTCCAGGTGGCGCATGGCTCGGCGGCGAATAAAGGGTTCGGCCACCTGGTTCATCTCGATGGCCGACATTACCCGGGTATAGACGCCGCGCTTTTCCAGGGCATCCTGCAGGGCCAAGGCATTAATCACGGTGGCCAGCATGCCCATGTGATCGGCGGAAACGCGGTCCATTTCGCGGGCCTGCTCGGCCACACCCCGGAAGAAATTGCCACCGCCCACCACCACCGCGATCTGCACTCCCAGGGAGTGAACTTCCTGCAGTTCAGCGGCGATTTCCTGTACCCGTTCGCCCTCCAAGCCAAAGCCCTGCCCGGCGGCTAATGCCTCGCCGGAAAGCTTCAGCAGGATGCGTTTGAAAACTGGGGTGGCGGTAGACATGTATAAAGTTTCAAGTTTCTGGTTTCAAGTTTCAAGCCCAATTTTGCCTGCTCCTGCTCGAAACTTGAAACTTGAAACTATTCGGCCTTCTGTTCCGGTTTGCTGACCGCGATGGTTTCCCCGGCATCGCCCACTTTGAAGCGGGCAAAGCGGCGCACCGAGATGTTCTCGCCCAGCTTGCCGATTTTGGAGGCGATGAGCTGCGAGATATTGACCGTCTGGTCCTTGATAAAGGGCTGCTCGTAAAGGCAGACCTCCTCGTAGAACTTGCCCATCTTGCCCTCGACGATGCGCTCCACCACGTTATCGGGCTTGCCGGTGGCCTTGGCCTGGGCCCGATAAATCTCTTTTTCGCGCTCGAAAGCCTCGGGAGTCACGTCTTCGCGGCGAATGAACTTGGGGTCGCTGGCAGCGATGTGCATGGCGATGTCGTGCACCAACTCCTTGAAATCCGTGGTGCGGGCCACGAAATCGCTCTCGCAATTGACCTCGACCAGGACGCCGATTTTGCCGCCGGCATGGATATAGCTGGCGACGGAACCCTCGCTGGTGACCCGCGCCGCCTTCTTCTGCATGGAGGCGATGCCCTTCTTGCGCAGGATGACAATGGCCTGCTCCAGGTCGCCCTTGGACTCGGTGAGCGCCTGCTTGCAATCCATCATCGGCGCTCCGGTCTTTTCGCGAAGTTCTTTGACCTGTGCGGCGGAAATATTTGCGGTAGTAGTGCTCATATCAGACTTCTTCTCCTCAACTTTACACGGTCCGTTGTGACCCGCGGGCAGGGTACAGCCATGGGTTTTTCGGCAGCGCCCGGGCTGCTGGTCCTCGGGCATGACAGCAACCGTCGGCATCACTCAACCTGCATAAAATGACCCGCGCGGAAGCAAGGCACGCGGGTCCGATCTTGACGGGTTTCAAGGTTCCCCACGTTTCAAGGTTTCAAGGAAGCTCCAGAGCCCACAATCGAAATTGTGAAGTCTTTGAAACTCTGAAACTTAGAACGTGTGCTGGCTCTCCACCTGTGGTACTTCTTCCGCGGCTGCTTCCTTGGCAGCCTCGGGGCGCTTGCGGGTGCCGCCGCCCAACACATCTTCCATGCTGATGTCTTCGCCACCGGCGCCCTCCTGGGCTCCCTCGGGCGGGGCGGCGCCTTCGCCCTGTGCGGCAGCTTGCGAAGCTGCATACTGGGCAGCGCTCAATTCGGCGGCTTGCTTATCGCTGGCGGCTTGGGCGCCTTCAATCACAGAATCCGCAACTTTGGAAGCGAACAGGCGAATGGCGCGCAGCGCATCATCGTTGCCCGGAATCACATAATCCACTTCGCTGGGGTCGCAGTTGGTATCCACCACCGCCACCACGGGGATGCCCAGTTTGCGGGCTTCGCGGACCGCGATCTGTTCCTTGTTGGAATCAATCACGAAAATAGCATCGGGCAGGCGGGCAAGATCCTTGATGCCGGCCAGGTTGGCCTGCAGGTGCTTGCGCTCGCGCTCCAGTTTGATGACTTCTTTCTTGGGCAGCAGCTCGTAGCGGCCGTCGGTTGCCATTTCATCCAGTTCTTTGAGCCGCTTGATGGACTTCTGAATGGTGGCCCAGTTGGTGAGCAGCCCGCCCAGCCAGCGCTGGTTCACGTAGTACATGCTGCAGCGCTGCGCCTCCTCCGCGATGGCATCCTGCGCCTGGCGCTTGGTGCCTACGAAGAGCAGCAGCCTGCCTTCTGCGGTCAACTCCTGCACGAATTTGGACGCTTCCTTGAACATCTTGAGCGTCTTCTGCAGGTCAATGATGTAAATGCCATTGCGCTCCCCGAAGATGTACTCCTTCATCTTGGGATTCCAGCGCTTGGTCTGATGCCCGAAGTGGACACCCGCTTCGAGCAACTCCTTCATGGTGATGTTAGCCAAACAACCTCCTTCGTAATTTGCATCCGGCGCCGGCTCAACGGCTGCACCGGATTAATTCCCGTCACCCCGCCCCGGGCTGGGTGCGGGAAGATTTAAAAGCAGTGGCCAGTGGTTAGTTGCCAGGGGCCAGGAAAACCAAAAGCAAGTTTCAGAGTTTCACAGGTTTCAAGGTTTCCGGTCCAGCCTGAATAGCACCTTCCACAACCTTGAACCTTTAAACCCTGCTTAGCGCTTGCTGAACTGGAAGCGCTTGCGCGCGCCTTTCTGGCCGTACTTCTTGCGTTCCTTGATCCGCGAATCGCGGGAGAGAAAACCCTCGCTCTTCAGCTTCTTGCGCAACTCCGCGTTGAACTCGAGAAGGGCGCGGGCAATTCCCAGGCGGATCGCGTCGGCCTGACCATCCACACCGCCACCGGAGACATTGGCCAGCACATTGAAGCTGGCGGTGGTCTCGCTGGAAACCAGCGGCTGGCGCGCCCGAACCCGCTGTGACTCGGTCACAAAATACTGCTCAAAGGGGCGATCGTTCACTTTGAAGTCGCCACTGCCCGGCCGCAAGTACACACGGGCTATCGCCGACTTGCGCCGGCCCGTTCCATAATATTGAACCAGATCTGCCATGTTAGCTGCTTAGCTGCTAGCCCCTAGCTGCTAGCGAAAAACGCTTATTCCTTCCCAAAAAATTAGCGGCCCATTTCGGGACCGCTTGGAACTATGCCAACGCCAAGGTTTCCGGCTTCTGCGCCTGGTGTGGATGCTTATCGCCGCGATAAACCTTGAGCTTCGAAGCCATGCTGCGGCCCAGCTTGGTCTTGGGCAGCATGCCCACGATGGCGTCCTGGATTACCGCCTCGGGGCGGCGGGTCAGACGCTTGCTGAATTCCTCGCTGCGCAACCCACCCGGATAGCCGGTATAGCGGTGATAAACCTTCTTTTCCGACTTCATGCCGGTGAGGCGGACCTTCTCCGCGTTGACGACCACAACGTGGTCGCCGGTATCCAGAAAAGTCGTGTAACGGGGGTTATCCTTGCCCTGGAGAATACGGGCGACACGTGTGGCTAGCCGGCCCAGAGGCTGGCCGCTGGCGTCCACGACGTACCACTTGCGCGCAATTTCCCCCTGCTTGGGGAAATAGGTTGACATCAAATCTCTCCCAGAATGAAAGACAGCTCAGAAGACCGCTGAATCAATCCCGCACCCATGAAAGCGCAGGGGCTCAGGCGGGCGACAACAGTTGTCCCAAAGACTAAAAGATAACGTAGCAGGAAGTGATTGTCAACGCGGCTACCTTCATAGGTAACCCTGAGGTGCCATTCGCAACTGCTTGCTGATACGCCGCTTATTCATAAGCCAAGGCGTCTATGGGGTCTTTGCGGGCGGCTTTAACGGCAGGGTAGATCGCGCCGGCCAGAGCGCCGATTAAAGCAATCAGTGTAGCCCGCCAGATCCAAACCCCGGTAATGTGCATGGGAACAATGGGCAGGCGATCGCGAATCACGGCGCGGACCATAAAACTGATGGCGATACCCACCCCGATTCCCACACAGGCCAGCAGTCCAGTTTCGCGCAGAATGGCGTTGACGATATATAGCTTGGAAGCGCCCAGCGACTTTAGGATGCCGATTTCGCGAGTTCTCTCCATGACCGCCGCATACATGGCCTGGAAGATGACGATGAAGCCGATGGTCACGGCCACCCCGATCACAACCGTAATGAACTTGTTGAATCCCGGGAGGTTGGCGGGCGTCATCATGGAAAGATAGTTGCGCATGGAGCGCACGGTGTAGTTCTGCATGCCCGGTACGTCCCTCACTTCCTTGACTACCAGGTCGGCGTTGTTGGGATTGTCAAGTTTCACGTAGAACACCGAGACTTTGCCCTGGGAACCAATCAGGTCCTGGAGAGTGGCGAGCGGGACGTATTTCCTCGCGCCCTTGCCGTGCTCCACAATGCCGGAGACGCGGAAGGAGTGGTTCAGAATGCGAATGTGGTCCCCTACCTTGACGTGGTTGGTATCAGCAAAGTAGTCGTCCACGAGGGCATCATTGGGTCCCTGGAATGGACCCCCAACGAGGTACTGAAAGGGACCGGTGAGGGGAAAGTTTTTCAGGTCAATTCCATAGATCACTTCCACATTCCCCGTGGTGGTGAGCTGGGTAACGATGGGAGCGACGGCCTTCACGTGGGGCAGTTTGCGGAGGATGTTGGCCACCTTGATGGAGACGGGGGCGCCGGTAATGCCGCTGAGGAAGGATGAACCCGGAGGGGTGACAATGACGTCGGCTCCAATGCCCTCCTGACGAGTGCGGGCGTCGTTGAGCATGCCCATGGAGAGTCCCACGATAAGCAGGATGAGGATGACCTCCAGAGCGACTGCAATGATGCTGATCAGCGACCGTATGGGCCGATGCAGCAGGTTGGCGACAATCATTTTGTTCATAAGAGCCGCTGACTAGCTTACTAGCTGATTGGCCGGCTAGCTAATCGGTGATTGAAATTCTGCCCCAACCGCAGCGCGCGGCAACAGCCGCACGAGGCCTGGTACATAAATACACTGGCCTCTGCCCCTGTGCTCAGCTGCCGGGCTTGGGCGGCCGCGGCTGGTCCAGGTGGACCACCTGCGAGCCCGGAGGCTGCTGCAACTCAAACTGCTCGTCGTTGAGAGGCTGGTTGATTTGCAGCTTCACCATGGTGAGCACAATGGAGTATTCCTCCTGCGGCCGCCAGATCTGGATCACCGAGGGGAACCGGAAACCGCTGTAGTCTCGAAAATCGCTGTAGCGGGTGTCGGTGGCCACATACCCATTCTGGTCATACATCAGCTGGCGATCGGGTTCGAGATTGGCGCGGTTGACGATGATCTTGCGCTGCAGATACCAGCCCTGCCCGTTCTTGCTGATAATGTCGAGTTCGTAATCAGGCTGCTGCAGCCATTTGTGGGTTTTGGGATCCTGTATCTCTTCGTAGCCGTTCTCCAGGACCGCAATATCGTCGGAGCTGATTTCGCGCAGCAGGAGCGAATCGTAGATCTGCTGCGGCCGGATATTCTCCAGGGGCTGGCTGGAGGGGAGGATCACATTGTTGCGGCCGACGATGAACTTGTTCTTAGCAGGAATCCACAGCTTGAAGGTCTCTCCGTTGCTGACCATATCGAAAGCACGGTTGCGCACGATAGGCATCAGACCAATCATGCGCAGCATGTTCGGCTTGCGCACCAGCACGTAGCCGCGGATCTGCTTGTATTCGGTTATCTTGCCCTTCACCTCCCCGCCCACCGAGGTGTCAATGTCCACCGTGGCGTTGAGCGTGTGGATATGTTCGGCTTGGGAGTTGATGCCGTTGACCAATTCATCGCGGCTGGCGCTCAGCAGCTTGGCAGTGCTGATCCGGTTCTCAACTTTGCGGGAGCGAAACAGACAGCCGCTCAGCGGAAAAAGGGCAAGAAGAAGAAGCAGAACACGGCGGCGAACTGGAAGAGCCATGCAGGAGGCGCTGGGTCCAATGAAGATTTGAATGCTCTAAAAGTATATAACGTTCGCCACCCCGTCCAATGCGCGGGCGAACACGGCAAAGTCGTTTAGATGCAGGAGAAAGACTGTAGAAGCGAGCCGCTTACCTGGCCACCGCAACCGCTTTGCGGTAGAGAGCGACGTTGTGATTGTGTTCTTCCAGGGTGGCGGCAAAACGGTGGTGGCCGTCGCCGTCACTGACGAAGTACAGGTAATCAGTGCTGGCAGGGTGCATGGCGGCCTGCAGGGAAGCCACTCCGGGATTCGCAATCGGACCGGGGGGAAGGCCGATGTGTCGGTAGGTGTTGTAGGGCGAGTTGAACTGCATATCGTCGTGGTGCAGGGCGCCGGTGTAGGCTCCGGCCATCAGTTCGGCGTAGATGATGCTG
>DATGGJ010000195.1:0-7105 GCA_035308585.1 Terriglobales bacterium | reverse complement strand
TTAAGACAGCAGGCTGCCCAGACCTGCCCTAAGCAGTGCAGGTTTTTTTACCTGAATCTAACCAGCGGGTCAATGGCCCATGAAGGGTCTACTTCACGTTCTCTGGAAATGAAAATACCGGATCCACATCCACAGGGACAGCGGCGGCCTTCTGCAAGGAGGCTGTCAGCTCTTGCGGCATGAGGTCGTATTTCTTGAACCAGGCCTCAGCGCGGGAGCGGTCGCCGGTGGCTTCCTGTTCCAGCAACTCTTTAGCGAGAGCTTCCACTGCGGCCGGCATTTTGCCGTAGTCAATGGCGTAACGGCCGGTGGCGGAATCGCGAGTAACCGCCCGCTGCTCGGTGAGGTAGTTGAATTCCATCATTTCGGCACGGCCGTGGGCCTCTCCGGTGCCAAAGCGCACGGTGCGGAAGAGGCCTCCGACGTAGGAAGCGTAGTACTCCTGCAGGCGCGATTTGGGCAGGGCGCCGTGATCCACCAGCCATTTCAAACCGAACATGCCGACAGCATCGGCCTTGGCCTCTTCCAGTTCGCTGTAGGTGGGGCCGATGGCCTCGCGGATATCGGCTTTGCCGGCGGAAGTGCGCGCGAAGGCCGGGCCCAGGCCATGGGAGATTTCGTGCAGGAGGGTGCCCGCGAGGTAGCCTTCGCCGCTCACTTTGGCAGCCTGGTCGGGGCGCATCACCCGTTTGGCCACGGGGAGGATGACGTAGTTCACGCGCGCGTCCATGAAATTCTTGAAGAAGATTTTCTTTGTGCCCTTGACTTCGTGGATGCGGGCATCATTGGGCAAATTGTCAGCCACTGCCTGGTAGCCGTGGCGCAGGTCGCCGGCGCGGTAGGGGGCGTCCATTACCTCCATGGGGGTAGCTAAGCCGCGTTTGGAGGGGCGGTATTCCGGTGCCAGGGGCAGCGCGTCCTGGATCTCAGGGACATATTTCTGGTAAAGGGCCAGCTTGCGGCTCTCCCCCTGGTCGCGGATGAGCACCGCCGCACCATAGGAGGTTTTCACGCCCAGCAGTCCGTCCAGGTAGGTCTCGTAAGGCGCGAAGATGACGTCGAACTTGGGATCGTTCAGGTCGAGCCAGGCGAGGTCGCTCTGGTAGTAGTCGTCGTTGAGCAGGGCGTCGGCGCGGAGGCGCAGGAAGTTGGCGAACGCGGGATCATCGCTGAGGGCGGCCGCCTGACGCAGGTCTCGAGCCGCGGGCCCCAGCAGCGAGCGGTAGGCAACGTGGTAGGGTACGCCCACCAGGTCCTTGCCTCGCCAGCGCACTACCGTGTAGGGGCTGTAAATCTCGGCCTTGCTTTCGGGATGCTGTTGCACGTATTCCTCAATTTGCCCCCGGGTAAGGTCCGGGGGATAGAAGCCGCGGCCGGGCGGCATGGGCCTCAGGCCCACAAAGGGCTGGTTGTTGCGCAACAGGTCAAAGCGCGAGCCGTTGATCATGAGCATGCGGCGCACCTCGCCGTCAATGCGATTGCTGTTGCCCTCCAACTCATGAAACAAGGTGAGGCCGTCGGGGTCGCTTTGCCGCCAATAGATGTCATCCAGGTAGCGGCAGGCGTCCACCAGTTTTTGCACCATGCGGCGCTGACGCGGGGTGAGCCCGGCGGAGCGGAAAGGCATGCGCACCACCCGCCACTTGGCCAGTTGCTGGGGCAGGCCGGTGGCGAGACCCAGGCGGATGGAAACCGGCTTGTCGCCGGCGCTGCGATAGGACCGCGGAGCTTTCTTTTTTTGCGCTGCGAAGCTCAGGGACGATAGAACCAACGCGAGGACAGCCAGCCAGGAGAGAATTCTCATCAGGAGAATTCTAACAAGCCGACCAGAGCTAAAGCCCGATTTGGATGAGTTTACATTTCGCATGGCAGAAGCCATGCGCTTCACGATGACGCCTGCATTCACGCCCGATGTACCAGCCTCGCGCTTCACAATGCAGAGCAGCTATCATAAAGACAATGGCGAACGGGGTGAACATCAATGGAGGGCAGGCGCTGCTGATTGACGCGGACGACACGCTGTGGGAGAACAATATCTACTTCGAGCGCGCCATCGCCCAGTTCATTTCCTTTCTCAACCATCACAGCTACACTGCGGAAGAGGTGCGCACAATCCTGAATGAGGTGGAGCGGGGGTGCATTATCAAGCACGGCTATGGCATGCACAGCTTCGCCCACGCGCTGGTGGACACTTTCGAGCGCATATCGCTCGAGCCGATTACTTCGGAACTGCACCAGAAGATTGTGGGCTTCGCCCACAGCATCGCCGACCATCCGGTGGAAATTCTGCCCGGCGTGCCGGAAACGCTGCAGTACCTCTCCGGGCGGCACCACCTGATCCTGCTGACCAAGGGAGCGGTTCCGGAGCAATCGGGCAAGGTGGAGCGTTCGGGGCTGAAGGATTACTTCGCTGCCATAGAGATCGTGGCGGAGAAGGATAGCGGGACTTATCGCGATGTGGTTTCCAAGTACGGCCTGGGCCACGGCAGCACCTGGATGGTGGGCAACAGCCCCAAGTCCGACATCAACCCGGCACTGGCGGCAGGCTTGAACGCGGTGTTCGTGCCCCACGGCAATACCTGGGTACTGGAACACGAGGAGCTGGCGCCGGCGGAACTACCCTCGCGGTTGCTGGTGGTGGAAAAGTTCGCGGAGCTGGCGGAGCACTTCTAGATGCATCAGCACTCAGCTGCATTCAGCCCGGGAGGGTTTCTGCAGGGGAGGACACCGAGTTGGGGGCCGACATGCTGGGTGCTGACGGCTGACCGCTGGGTTTCCGCACCAAACTAACCACTAACTGCGCTCTCCCGGACGCGCAAGTGCGCATGGTAACCTGAGGCTGCTCTGCGTTCTCGCCGCGTCCGCGTGGCGGTGACCAAGAACAACTTCCGGCGGTTGCTGTTGACGGTGGAGGCGCTCTCCGACCTGGGTCCGCAGATGACCTCGGAGCGCGACTTCATCCAGATAGCCAGCAGCGCGCTCGCCGCCGTACTGGAGGCGAGCGGCGCCCGCGAAGGCGCGCTCTTTACCTTCACCGACAAGCCCGCCCTCATCACCACCATTGCCGCAAAAGGGTTCACGCTGCTGCCGGAGCCGGCGTTCATTCCCCTGTTGCCCCGGCACGTGCACGCCCTGACCACGACGCGCGGACCGCGGCTGCTGCTGGCGACCAATTCGGATACTTTTCTCAGCTCCAATGGCAATGTAGCGCCGGAGCTGTTCAAGTGCATCGCGCCGCTCACCGTGGGCAGCAAGCTGGTGGGGATGATAGCCCTCGGACGCCGCGAAGGCGACGCGGCTTATAGCGAGGACGACCTGGAGTCACTGGGGCTGCTCTCCAGCTACGTGGCGCTGGCGGTGCATAACCATTCGCTGCAGCAGACGCTGGCGCAGCGGGTTTCGGAGAACCTGCGTCTGCTGGCCTCCATGCACGGTTTTTACGATAACGCGCTGGAAGCGTTCGCCGCAGCCATTGACGTGAAGCACATCAACATCCACGGACACTCGCTGCGGGTGGGCCGCTATTCCGCCGGAATCGGCGAAGCCATGGGCATGGAACCGGGAGAGGTGGCGGCCCTGCGCTCGGCGGGATACCTGCACGATATCGGCAAGGTGGCGGTGGACAAGCACCTGTTTGCCAAACCCGCCGCCCTGGATCCGGAGGAATTCCGTCTGATGGCCGACCACACCGTGGTGGGACACCAGATTGTGAGCGGAGTGCAATTTCCCTGGCCGCAGGTGCCGGAGGTGGTGCGCTGGCATCACGAGCGGGCGGACGGTTCCGGCTATCCCGACGGCCTGCGGTTGGAAGACGTGCCCCTGCCGTCGCGGATCGTCGCCCTGGCCGACGCTTTTGACGCCATGACCAGCGAGCGGCCCTACCGCCAGCCGCTGTCGCTGGGGGAAACGCTCAGCGAACTGGTGCACCTTTCGCCGCAGAAGTTCGATCCCGCGGCCATGCAGGGCCTGCTTATCCAGTTGCGGCGCGACGCCGTGGGCAGCAACCAGAGCTCGTTCGTGGACGAGCGAATTGCCTGCAATCTGGCGGCAAGCGACATTGACAACCTGGCTGCCAGCCTGCAGCACAAGTTGAATCATGGGAAGTTGTACCTGACGTAAAGCTAGTTGGTAGCTGGTGGTTGGTAATGCTGGTGTCCTCCCATGCAAGCATCAAGCTTGTAGTCTGAAAACGGAATCAAGACTTCAGCCCGGGGCCTAACCTTTCGCTCCACTACCGGGCCCAAGGCCGCACTCCAGCTTGTCCTATGGAAAGCCGCGGGCGAGGGCGCCCGCACCACAAAATCAACTAATCGGAGGCAGCCAGTTTGGCTTCGGCGGGGCGGGGCTGAGTTACGCCCTGAGGATCCTCCACCCGCTGCATCAGGAGCGAAGCCAGCAGCAGAAACACCCCTCCCGCCACTACTGCCGCCAGGCGGTCGTTATGCAGCAAGTGGGCCATCACCCAGCCGAAGCCGAGTGAGGCGATGATTTCAGGAATCACGATGAAGAAGTTGAAGATGCCCATGTAGACGCCCATCTTCTCAGCCGGCAGGGCGCCCGCCAGGATGGAATAAGGAATGGCAAGAATGCTGGCCCAGGCGATGCCCACGCCCACCATGGAGAGCAGCAGCAGGTACTTATCGTGGATCAGAAATACTGAGAGCAGGCCCAGGCTGCCGCAGAGCAGGCAGAGGCTATGGGCGGTCTTGCGGTTGAGCAGCTTAGCCACTGGGGCCAGCAGGAAGGAAAAGCCGAAGCAGACGGCGGAATACAAGGCAAAACAAATGCCGCCCCACTCCACGCCGGCGGAGTATAGGGGCGAGGCCTGGTTGGGCGCGCCAAACACGTTATGGGCCACGGCCACGGGGAAATAGAGCCACATGCAGAAAAGGCCCAGCCAGGTGCAAATCTGCACCCAGGCAAGCTGCCGCATGGTGCGGGGCATGGCGGCGACGGAGTTCACGATCTGGCCGGCATTGCGCCATAGCCCTCCCCCGCTGGCCTGATCGGCGCGAAAGGCTTCCAGGTCCTGCGGCGGATACTCGGAGGTGGTGAAGATGGTCCAAAGCACGGCGCTGAAAAACACCGCCGCTCCTATATAGAAGGAGAGCCGAACGGTGAGCGGAATGGCGTTGGCGGAACCGGTTTGGGAGCTGACGTGGAAGGTGTTGGTCATCAGCCAGGGCAGAACCGAAGCGCCCACCGCGCCCAGTCCGATGAACAGGCTCTGCATGGCAAAGCCGCGGGTGCGCTGCTCTTCCGGCAGGAGGTCCGCCACAAAGGCACGAAACGGCTCCATGCTGATGTTGATGGAGGCGTCCAGAATCCAGAGCAGGCCGGCGGCCATCCACAGGGCGGAACTGCGCGGCATGAGGATGAGGGCCATCGAACTGAGAAGGGCGCCGGCGAGAAAATAAGGACGGCGGCGGCCCAGCCGCCCCCAGGTGCGGTCGCTGGCATGGCCGATGAGGGGTTGGACGATGAGGCCGGTTAACGGCGCCGCCAGCCAAAGAATGGGGATCTGGTCGGGGCGCGCGCCCAGGTATTCGTAGATGGCGCTCATGTTCGCCATCTGCAGCCCCCAGCCGAACTGGATGCCCAGAAAGCCGAAGCTCATATTCCAGATCTGCAAGAAGGAGCGGGCTGGTTTCATGTCAGAACCTCAATTCCAGGTCAGCGATCGTACATGGCCGAGAGCTCGCGCAGGCGGTCGCGCAGGTCCGCGGTGAGGCTTCCGGGGCGATAGCGCCATTTCCAGTTGCCGCCGACGGTCCCCGGCAGATTCATGCGGGCTTCACTTCCCAGTCCCAACACATCCTGCAAGGGAATGACGGCCACGTCGGCGACGGAAGCCAGCACGGCGCGGATCAGCACCCAGTTGATGGGCTGGTTTTCGAATCCAAGATAGGCGCGGGCGAAGGCGTGCTCGCGGCGGACATCGTCGGGAGTGCGGGTGCTATCGGCGGCCCCGGAACTGTTCCACCAGCCGACGGTGGTGTCATTGTCATGCCCGCCGGTATAGGCCACCAGCTCGCGTTCATAATTATGCGGGCGGAAGGAGGGACCCTGGGGATCGTTGCCGAAGGCGAATTGCAGCAGGCTCATCCCGGGAAAGCGGAACTGCTTGCGGATGGCCTCCACCTCGGGCGTGATGACACCCAGGTTTTCGGCCACAATGGGCAGTTCGCCCAGTTCAGCCTGCAGCACGCGAAACAGCTCCGCTCCCGGCCCTTTCACCCAGCGGCCGTTGATGGCGGTGGGCTCGCCCGCCGGGATCTGCCAGTAGGCTTCAAAGCCGCGAAAGTGATCAATGCGCACGATGTCAAACAGGCGCAGGGCGGCGCGGAATCGCTGTATCCACCATTGATAGCCGGAGGCGGCGACAACATCCCAGCGGTAAATGGGATTGCCCCAGAGCTGGCCAGTGGCGCTGAAGTAATCGGGTGGGACACCGGCGACTACCGTGGGTTTGCCCTCTTCATCCAGGTGGAAAAGCTCGGGGTGAGCCCAGACATCGGCGCTGTCGTGGGCGACGTAAATGGGGATATCGCCCATAATGCGAATGCCGCGCTGCCCGCAGTAGGATTTGAGCTTCTCCCACTGGCGCGAGAATTCCCATTGCCAGTATTGGAAGGCGGCAACTTCAGCCGCCAGTTCCTTTCGCAGCTGCTCTAACGCAGCCGGATTCCGGTGTCGAACGGGAGAGTGCCAGTTGCTCCACACCGGCCCCGGCTGGGTGTGCTTGCAGGCCATGAAGAGGGAAAAATCATCCAGCCAGGCAGCTTGCTGACGACAAAAAGCTTCGAACTGGGTCCGCTCGGCGCCCGCCGCCTCGGCCAGAAAAGTCTGTGCCGCGTGCCGCAGCACGCCCATCTTGAAGTCAATGACGGCGGCGTAATCCACACATTCGTCGCAAAAGCGCGGCGTCTGGTTCAACTCCCGGAAACCTAAGACGCCCTGCTGTTTCAGGCTCTCCAGGTCAAGCAGCAGCGGATTGCCGGCAAAAGCGGAAAAGCACTGGTAGGGAGAATCGGCGTAGCCCGTGGGGTTGAGGGGCAACACCTGCCAAAGCTTCTGCCCGGCGCCGGCCAGGAAATCGGCAAAA
>DATGGJ010000194.1:0-7424 GCA_035308585.1 Terriglobales bacterium | reverse complement strand
GGAGATCATGATGGCTTCCACCAGGAATTGAAAGCGGATCTCGGCGCGGGTGGCGCCCACCGCCATGCGGATGCCGATCTCGCGGATACGGGCGCTGACCGTGGCCAGCATGATGTTCATGATGCCGATGCCGCTGACCAGCAGCACCACCATAGCGGTCAACAGCAGGACCAGGGTGAGGGCATTGGCGGTCTTGGCGGCCAGACTGAGCACCTGGGTCAGATTACTCACTCCATACACCGATTCCGGGCGATGGCGCGACTGGATGACCTTGTGAGCCTGGTCGGTGACCCGGGGCACATCGGCCATGTCGGCAACGCTGAAGTAAATCTGTTTGACCGTGCTCCCGTTTTCCGTGAAGTAACGGCTGACCGTGTAAGGGATGAGGATGGTGTCCTGGGTGATCTCGGTCTGACCGAAGGTCTCGACTCCCTCTCTGAAAGTCCCAATTATTGTGAAAGGAAGGCCGCTCAGCTTCATGGTTTGACCAATGGCATAATCCTGCGAGCCATAGAGCCGGTTGGCCAGCTTTTCCTCCAGCACCGCTACCTTGTTGCGCGCCTGCTCATCTTCGTTATCGAAGAAGCGCCCGGTCACCACGTTAATGTTGCGAATGAAGCGGTATTCGGGGTTGACTCCCAGAATGAGGATTTCGCGTTCCTTGCCGCCGCCGATGGGGATGCGGTCATTCAGGTTGACCACCGGGGTGGCGGCGACTATGCCCGGCACTTGCTCCTGTACCGCCTGCATGTCGTTGACGGTGAGGGGGTCGGGCGGTTCGGCATTGACGCGCTGGCTGCCGCCCTCATATTCCGCCCATACCAGGTTGGAGCCGATGCCCTGGATCTGGCGC
The DNA here is from genome assembly GCA_035308585.1 of Terriglobales bacterium. Taxonomy (GTDB): domain Bacteria; phylum Acidobacteriota; class Terriglobia; order Terriglobales; family Acidobacteriaceae; genus JAICWP01. The sequence goes on along the minus strand of DATGGJ010000194.1, from coordinate 6,571 downwards.
AGAAAGTATTGCTTGCCGGTCATGCCGATGGTCACCACCAGAATGAGCGAGGCGGTGCCAATCATCATGCCCAGGGCGGTAAGCAGGAAGCGAACCTTGTTGCTGCAGAAGGTGTCGTAGGCGAAACGAAAGATTTCGTCCAGCACCAGAGACGGTTTTTGACGCTCAGCCACGTGGCTTCTATTCTTATGGATGATACCCGGGTCGCTTAAGCTTCAGGCTACACCAGGGCGTGGCGGCTGGGGATGTCGTGTTCCGCACCTGGGTGCACACACCTTAGCGGCTTGAATCCAGCAGTCCAGTGCGCCACACTGGACCAGGCCCAACAGTTCCGCCCCATGGAAAAAGTGCTCACTGAAACCGGCGCCCCGCCGGCTGCTTCCGGCAGCCATGCGCCGGGGAGCGTGGCCCTGGTGGTGCCGACCTTGCACGAAGCCGCCAACATCGGCCAGGTGCTGGAGCGGGTCCGGGCCAGCCTGGACCCATTGGCCGTGCCTTATGAGCTTATTGTAGTGGACGACGACAGCCAGGACGGCACGGAAAACATCGTGAAGCAGCTATCCGCCCAGGATGGCCGGGTGCGCTTGCTGGTGCGCCGCGGGGAGCGCGGCCTGGCGGGCGCCATCAGCGACGGCTGGAAGTGCAGCCAGGCGGAGGCGGTAGGGGTTATTGATGCCGACCTGCAGCATCCGCCGGAGCTGCTGCCGCGAATGTGGGAGAAGATGCAGGCCGGCTATGACCTGGTAATCGCCAGCCGCTATGCCCAACCCGGCAGCATGAGTTCCTGGAGTCCTCTGCGGCGGGCCATTTCCGAGCTGGGAATTCTGCTGGCCAAGCCCCTGCAAAGGCGCACAATCCGGGTAAAAGATCCGCTCTCCGGTTTTTTTCTGGTGCGCCGGCGGTGCCTGGCGGGGCTGGAACTGCAGCGGCACGGCTTCAAGCTGCTGCTGGAAATTCTGGTGCGCGGCAACATCGGGTCGGTCGCCGAGGTGCCTTTTGTTTTCGGAACGCGCCAGGGCGGGCAGAGCAAGGCCAGCCTGGGCACCGGGCTGCACTACTTCTACCTTCTGGGGCGGCTGTGGAGAAAGAAGAAAAGAAATTGACCATTGAAAGAACCAATTGAAGATTGATGATTGACGAATTGAAACCTCTAAACACCAGGCACCAACCTTTCTGAATCCAAGAGCTAGATTTCTCTGCGCTCTCGGCGGTTCTGCGGTGAAACTTTGATCCTCTGCTACATCACGGACCGGCGGCAGTTTGCGGGCAGCCCGCAGGAGCAGCGAGCGCGCCTGCTGGCGAAAGTAGCGGAGGCCAGCCGCGCCGGCGTGGACCTGATCCAACTGCGCGAAAAAGATTTGCCGGCGCGCGAACTGGAAGCGCTGGCCGCTGAGGCGGCGCGCCTGGTGGGGGAGAACGCCGGCCCCAAGCGCGCACGCCTGCTGGTCAATTCGCGGGTGGATATCGCGATTGCGGCGGGAGCCGACGGGGCGCACCTGCGTTCGGAAGATATCGCCGCCAGCGAGGCGCGGGTCATATTGAGCAAGGCCGGCATGCACGGCGCGGTAGTTGGGGTCTCCTGCCACACGCTGGCGGAGGTGCGACTGGCGGAGTCGCACGGCGCGGATTTTGTGGTTTTCGGGCCGGTATTTGAGAAGTCGGGTGCTCCCGGACAGGGGCTGGCCGCGCTGCGGAAGGTGTGTGGCCGGGTGCCGGCCCGCGGCATTGAGGCTGCGCTTCCCGCCGGATGCATGCCGGTGCTGGCATTGGGCGGGGTAACTCTGGAGAATGCGGCCGCCTGCCTGGAGGCGGGCGCCGCCGGAATTGCCGGCATCCGGCTGTTTCAGGAAAACGACATTGCGCGCGTAGTAGAAGCGATCAAAACCCGCCCAAGAGACACGTAGGCACAGAGGAATCAATTAGGGAAGGCCTGATTCGGGCGATTCCCGTCAGCTTCGGGCGATTCCCCCTCTGCGGCTACGCGTGTATTGCGCGGCTGTTTCGGAGGCCTGAAGACCGTTCCTTTCAAGGCAGGGTTTTCAGCTGGTTACCTTCCTCGGAGCATCCCGCCCGGCATAATTCGTCCTCGAAGGCGCATCGAATCAAGGTGGCCCTCGGAACCCAGGTAGTGTGGCTTTTCGTGATGGCGCTTGCCGTCGCCTGCATTGCCTGGACGATAACCCACGAGGAGGTTCTCAGCGAGGCGCGCGACTACTGCCTGGAACAGAGCCACCATGGGCGCAGTTTGTTGCGGCGCAAGTTCTTCTACCTGTTCACCTGCGAATACTGCTTCAGTCATTACGTGGCCGCCTTCTTCGTGGGCATCACGCGCTACAAGCTGCTCTACCAGGACTGGCGAGGGTACATAATCGGCGGCTTTGCCCTGGTCTGGGTAGCCAACCAGTACATGAGCCTCTACGGCCGCTTGCGTCTGGACCTGAAAAAAGAGCGGGTGGAGATCGGCAAAGAACAGAAGGAAGCGGAGATCCGCCGAGTGCAGGCTGAAACGGTGAAACAGAAGCAGAGCAAACCGGCGGCCTGATGATGAAACGGGGATGCGCGGGTTGGCCCTCAGCGGATTAAATGCGGTCAGCCGCGGACAATGCTGGAAGCCAGCAGGCGAAAGGCGATGGCGCGCATTTCCGCTTCGGAAAACGACGCGGGATAGTGGATGGAGGCGGCCAGCATGCGGTCGCGCATCATGCCCTCGATGACGCCCATAATGGCGGAGCGCAGCGCTTGCGGGGTGACGTCGGGCGCGAGTTCTCCATCTTCTGCCAGTTGCTCCAGGATTCCGTCCACGATGGAAACGAACTCGAGGAAGCCGGGGACCAGCACCACGGTTTCGCCCTGGCGGCGGATGCGGCGGCCCTCGAACAGGAGCAGCATGCGCAGTTCTTCATCTTTCCCCAGGAAGGTAAGCACCATTTCCACCAGAATGCGGAATTTTTCCGGCACGGAGGCGACGCTTTCAGTGGCCAGGCGAAGCGCGGGATTGATGCTGTTCCAGGCGTCCTGCAGGATGGTCTCCAGCAAGCCCTCTTTACTGCCAAAATGCTTGAGCAATTGCGACTCGCTGGTGCGCGCCAGGCGGGCAATGGCGGCCGTGGAAGTGGCTTCGTAGCCGCGGGTGGCGAACAGGTGTTTGGCCGCCTGCTCGATGCGCTGCCGGCTAGTTAAGGCGTCAGTAGGTGGCACGGACAAATCTCGCGACGGGGGCGCCAGCTCCCGAGTCGGCAGCGAGCGAAACCCCGTAAGTCGTAATACAACTATTGCGGATTATCCCACATCTACTCTCAACCGTAATACTACGTTATGGGGAATCTTCTCCGATTCATTGAAGGAGCCCATCGTGCAAAGAAAGTATGTGGTGGAAGTTTTCCTCGTTAGCCTGCTGTTGTTTGCCGCTCCACTGCTGTTCGCCCAAGCCCCGGCGGGCGAACATAATTGCCCAACAACTACCGCCATCCCGCCCTTTGTGGGCCCGGGCAATGGAGTCTTCAGTCGCAACCAAAACCTCTGTTTGCCGCAACTCGCCCCGGTGGGAGGACCGCTGGGACCGGTGTCTTTCATTGTCGGCGGCAGCGAGCCGGGAGTGCGCGTAGATGCGCAGGGAACGGTGTATGGAGTTTCCATTCGAGGCGTGCCCGGCGGCATTGACCTGTGGCGCTGGTTTGCGACGGCCGACGGACCGCCGAATCCAGATGGCACGCTGCCTTTCAAATATGAAGGCCAGCCGGACAACTGCGGCATTCTGACCAGTGGGTGCAACAACAATGTAGGCAGCCTCACCAACCTGGGAATTGCGCCCGGCGGCGGCGACGCCGATATTGCGGTGAACACGCCGGCTCCGAATTCGGGCATTCCCAACGTGGCCGTAACCAGCCTGTCGCTGGCGCCCGGGGTGACGGCGACCAACTCCACGAGCCGCGGCGACAGCTTTTTCAATCCGCCCAACGTGGCGGCGGCCCTGATTCCTGGCGATGACCGGCAGTGGCAGGATGCCATCGGGCCGGCCACGGTGTACCTGAGTTATCACGATGCGGCCACCTTCAACATTGACGTGCAGCGCTCCAGCGATGGCGGCCTGACCTATGGGGATGGATTCGGCGAGGGCATTGATCCGCAGACGTTTCCTGCTGCGGGCGGCGGAGCAGGAACGGCCAACATCGCCGGCCAGTTGCACATTGACCAAAGCAGCTGTCCCAGCGGCGGCAACCTGTACTCCATATTTGTCGCGCCGGACAGCGCCACGGAAAACGCTTTGGGGCAGCCCATGCGCAGCGTGTATGCAGCGGTTTCAGACAGCGCCAAGCTGGGGCTCCCGGTGTTCCTGTTTACCGACCACAAGATTTACGCCAGCCCTGCGGGTTCGCCGGGAGCGGTGAACGGCACCAACCAGATTTTTCCCGCGATGGCCATCGATGCTTTCGGCTACGTGTACGCGGTATGGTCGGACCAGACCGGCATTTATTACTCTTCCTCCTCCGACCAGGGCACCACCTGGACCACGCCGGTGCGGGTGAATTCGGGGAGCACGGTGGGCATGGCCAACGTGTTTCCCTGGGTGGCGGCGGATGCCAATGGGCATGTGGTGGTGACCTGGATCGGCGCCAACAAGGCGGGGAACTCCAACGACGCCACAGTGATGGCGCCCACCTGTTCCGACGGCACGACCAGCTGCTGGGCACAGTGGAACGTGTACCTGGCGGAGACGGTTAATGGCCACGAACTGGTGCCGAACTTTACGCAGTACACGGCCAGTGATCACGTGATTCATGCGGGAACGGTTTCGACGGGCGGGTTGGGCGGGGCCGCCAACCGCAACCTGGGCGACTTCTTCGAGGTGGGACTGGATGGGCGGCACCGGGCCAACATAACCTTTTCCGACGATCACGTGGCTAGCCCGCTGTGCACCACGCAGAGTCCCGGCCACTGCAACGCCAACGATCCCCAGACGTTCCGCAACGGCCAGCCCTATTTCACCTACGAACTGGCGGCCAATCCCGCCATCGTGACCGGCGGCACCTGCGCGGGCACGCCGGCGCCTCCGCCAGGCGAGGAAAAGGTGACCGGCCACGGGCAGGTCAACTCGGTGCAACAGGGCGGCAGCGCCAGTTTCGGGCTGGTGGCTAAGAACGAGCCCGCCAACGCCGCGCTCTCCTACCAGGATGCGGGAGCGCCGAACGGCGGGCTGGCGGTGCGCAGCTCCAACGTGACCGTGCCTTCAGTTACGTTCTCCGGCAGCTGCGTTTCGGTGAGCGGCAGCGCCGAAGTCAACAATCAGCCAGGCTACAGCTATAGCGTGCAGGCCTGCGATAACGGCAACCCAGGCGCGGGAACGGACACCTTCTCCATCAACGTGAACGGGCCCAATGTTTCCTATGCCAATTCCGGAACGATAACCAGCGGCAACATTCAAGTGCAGAGCCAGTAAACGTGTGGGCCGGGAGGCGCGACTTCCGTCTTCCGGCCCGTTCCCCTCCCGGCTGGTAAGCGGCGCCGAGCTCTTCCGAATTAAAGCGCATGGCGCACGAATTTTGCCAGGTAGTACGCGTCCAGGTATTTGAAGGGAAACTCGCCGCAGCTGTAGTGTCCGCAGGGTAAAACCGAAACCTCGTGCCGAAGATCCCGGCGCCGGCATTCAGCGATGAACTGGAGCGAGAATTCCGGCAAAAAGGTCAGGTCATACTTCGCGTACACCACCAGGGAGCGCTTGGGATAGCGCTCGAACTTATCGAAGTAGGACATGGGGCTGATGGCCAGCCAGGCCTGGCGCAGACGATCGAGGTCAATCTGGCGGTCAATGCCGGAGCGGATGTGGCGGGTAGACTGGCCGGTCCACACCACGTCGGCAAAATAGGTGGAGGCGTGATTGAAGGCGCAGGCGCTCAGCCGGGACTCGTGGGCGGCGGTAATGAAAGCGTAACAGGAGCCCAGGCTGGTGCCCACAATGCCGAAGCGCCGGTAACCCTGCGCCTGGAGCCAGTCCAGGCAGCAGCGGGCGTCAATCACGGCCTGGCGCGCGGCATCCATGGTGCGGCCGATGTTGGAGGAAACCGCGTAGTCGGCACGGACAATTTCCGGCGGCTTGCGCAGGTCGTGGTAGGGAAGGCTGAGGCGCAGCGCGGCCACACCCAGGAAATTGAAAATGCGGCACAGGGCGTTGTGGCTCTCCGCGTCGGCGTTCCATTGCGGCAACACCACAACTGCGCGGTCGCCCTGGGCCGGAAACCAGCGGGCGTGAACGGCGTTGTTCTCGGAGTACGGTGAGATTACCGGGGAGGTAAAGCGCAGGAAAGTGGACCTCCGGCGGTCGTCGGATGACGGCGACTCACTCTGCAATCGGAAATTCCCGGGGGTGCGATAGGAGAAAAATTCATCGCTGTGCGTCAGGATGTGGCGGTTGAGTTCGCCTATCAGTTGCTCGGGGTCGGATTGCGCGCAGCCGTTCCGGCAGGGCCAGTTCCGGGTCCACTCCACTCCCCAGTCCAGCGGACGCACCACGCGATTGTTGTCGCGGGCATTGAGCCGCGTTTCCCAGGCATACATCCAATGGGCGTAGGGATGG
>DATGGJ010000193.1:0-4143 GCA_035308585.1 Terriglobales bacterium | reverse complement strand
TCTCCGGAATTGCGAGCACCCCTGCGTGGTTTCGACTTCATCCCGAATACAGGGTATTACCAGCACGGCGTCGTTGTCTTTACCTCGGCCACTGGCAGCGATCTTTTGTGGCGCGGCGCCCCCCACCCGCGAGTCGCTATTCGCACGCCGGGTGCCCCACTTTTGCGATTTCTGAAAGGGGTAGGAAGGAGAGGATTGAGATCTGAGCCAGAGTTCTAAAATCGTCCGCCGACCATTTCCTTCGACAACACAGCCGGCCCTCGAGCTACGATTACGCGCACCCGACGAAAAAAGCACCTTGGGTGGGGCATCCAGATTAGAGCCACTTCGAATGCAAGGCCACTCAACAACCTGGACCCCGCCAGATCCGGTCATGCATCCCGGTAGCCCCGAGCTAGCTTGCAACACAAAAAATAAGGGGCAGGACTCGCGTCCTGCCCCAGTGACCCTCCGCGAAAAAGTCTTACTGGAGAGCGGTATCCGCGTTGCAAGTGCCAGCGGTCAGGGTGCTGCCATTGGCGACCCACCGGATCACCGCGTCTTCCACGCTGCAGAAACCGCGCACGCCCGTCTGGTTGAAAGTCGCCGGAGCCGCGTCTATTTCGTAGGTGGTAATAAGCCCAGCAGCAGCAGCGCCGGGAGTGTAGGTGAAGGTATAGCCGCTCTTGTTGCCCGCGGACAACACGTTGTCAATCAGGCAAGCGGCAGTGGAAGTTGGACCTCCAGCGGGACACGATGCACCGCCCGGCCCAAGGTTTGCCAGCGTTGTTGAATATCCCACCGTCGGATACGCCGTAGTGTAGGAAACTTCAGCCGTGTTGATGGTGCGTGTGGAGCTTACCGCCGAAGACTCGTTGGCGGCAATGCGGGCACGCAACAGGTTGGGAATGGCGATGGCAGCGATAATCAGAATGATCGCCACCACAATCAGAAGTTCAATCAGTGAAAAACCCTTTTGCTTTTTCAAATCCTTTTCCTCCCTCGTCGGGGCTCATCGACCCCACGGCTAGCTACATTGCAGTTCGGCAGCCATTCCCGGGAGTGCACTAAGGCTTGTATTTTCAGCGCCAAAGGGAACACAGGCTTAAGCGCAAAATTTCAACATGACAAATTTCGTCAGAGCGCCGCTGACATAACGCGCCAATGACCTAAGTTACGTTACGACAAAGCTTCCGCCTCTTAGCGCCTCCGCCGGTCCCCCTTCGGCGCCAGGTGCAGGGGCGAAACATCCTACGCACATCTCGCAATCCCCAGTCGTCAATTACAATGTTCGTTTCCCGTTATTAAGGAAGCCAACTCATGCACCACTGGTCACAACTGTTTATTCCCACCCTGCGCGAGGCCCCGGCCGATGCCGAGGTCGCCAGCCACAAGTACCTGCTGCGGGCGGGCTACATCCGCCAGCTCTCCGCGGGGATTTACTCCTATCTTTTCCTGGGTTACCGCTCGATGCTGAAAATCACCGCCATCGTGCGCCAGGAGATGGACACAATCGGGCAGGAGTACTACCTGCCGGCCTTGCACCCGCGTGAACTGTGGGAAGCCAGCGGGCGCTGGGCGGCCATGGGTGAGGCCATGTTCCGGCTCCAAGATCGCAAGGGAGCGGACCTGTGCCTGGGCATGACCGAAGAAGAAGTGATGACCGAGATCGCGCGCAAGGAACTGCGCAGCTACAAGCAGCTGCCGCAGATCTGGTACCAGATCCAATCCAAGTTCCGCGATGAGCCCCGGCCGAAGGCGGGGTTGCTGCGAGTACGCCAGTTCACCATGAAGGATTCCTATTCCTTCGACCTGGACGCGGCCGGCCTGGACATCTCCTACAAGAAGCACTATGAAACTTACCGCCGCATTTTTGACCGCTGCGGCTTGCGGTATGTGGTGGTGGAGGCGCACTCCGGGGCGATGGGCGGGTCACAGTCCAACGAGTTCGTCGTCTATACAGACGCCGGCGAGGACTTCATTGTCAGCTGTCCCAATTGCCGCTACGCCGCCAATCTGGAGAAGGCCACCTCGCGGCTGGAGCCGGTACCCGACTACGAAGCTACCGGCAACGGCCAGCCGGAACCGGTGCACACGCCCGGACTGAAAACAGTGGAGGAGGTGGCGAACTACCTGGGTGTTTCGCCCAAAAACAAGATTAAGACTCTGGCCATGATGGCCACGGAAACAAAGCGCGGAGCGGAGAAGCCGCACGAAACCCCGGTAATTCTCTTTCTCCGCGGCGACCACACGCTAAATGAGGCCAAGCTGTCCACGGCGCTGGCGGGAGCGCAGTTCCGTCCCATGCGTCCGGAGGAAATCCAGGAAGTATTTGGCGCCCCTGCCGGTTTTCTGGGGCCCATTGGCTCCGAGGAGCGGGAGTACAAGGGCATCAAGGCGCGGGTTCTGGTGGACCGGGCGCTGCTGGGCCGCAAGAACCTGATCGCCGGCGCCAACAAAGAAGACTACCACCTGCGCAACGTGACACCAGAGCGGGACTTCACGGTCTCCGAGTGGACGGACTTGCGCAGCGTGGGCGAGGGAGAAGGGTGTCCTAACTGCGGAGCAACGCTCAGAGTCGCCAGGGCGATGGAGATTGGCCACATCTTCAAGCTGGGCGACAAGTACACCCAATCCATGGGAGCGCGGGTGCTGGACCAGAATGGCAAGGAAGTTGCACCCATCATGGGGTGCTATGGAATTGGCATCGAGCGCATCCTGACCGCGGCCGTGGAACAGAATCACGACAATGATGGCTTCTGGCTGCCCGCGTCTATAGCTCCGTTCGAGGTAGTGGTAACGCCCACCAACGTGAAGGACGCCACGCTGCTCTCCACCTCCGTCCAGATAGCGGAACAGCTTTCGAGAGCGGGATTTGACGTATTGCTGGACGACCGTGACGAAAGGCCAGGGGTGAAATTCAAAGACGCTGACCTGGTGGGCATACCCTTTCGTGTAAACGTTGGTAAAAAGGTTACCGAAGGCATGGTGGAGGTGGTTCCCCGCTCGACACACCAGATGCTGGATGCTAATATCCGCGATATAGCCAGTCATCTGGAGAAACTTCTCCGGCCCGCCCACTCGTAAGAGTGCCCTCCCCGCAGGCCGAAGCGGGGTTCATGTGCGTACTCTGAAATTGCTTGTCGCGTTGGGTGTGATTGCCGCGGGTGTCTACGTGGGCTTCGAACTGGTGCCCCCGATTTTTGCCAATTACCAACTCCAGGACGCCATTCAGAACGAAGCGGTGCTGCAGTCCTACAGCAACAAGTCGGAAGACGAGATTCGCGCCACCATTTTCAAAAAGGCACAGGACCTGGAAATTCCACTGCGCGCGGAACAGATCGTAGTTCAGCGCGTCGGCAGCGGAGGCAGCGGCAGCCTCGCCATTTCAGCAGACTACACGGTGCATGTAGATCTGCCCTACTATCCACTCGACCTGCAGTTCCATCCCGCGTCCAAGAGCGCGCCGATTCCGGGAGCCTAAAAGCGGGTAGCTGGTTCTTGGTAGTTGGAAGTTGGTCTCCACTGATGGCAGGGAGCAACCACCAACTACAAACCACCAGCCACCAAACTACTACCTTCCGTGTTCTTCCAGAAACTTCTCCGCTTCCATGGCGGCCATGCAGCCGCTGCCGGAAGCGGTGATGGCCTGGCGGTAGCGCCGGTCCTGCACATCCCCGCAGGCGAAAACACCGGGCACACGCGTGAACACGTAATTCTCCGTCTTCAGGTAACCGTCAGCATCCTTGTCCAGTTGCCCGTCAAACATGGCCGCATTGGGAACGTGACCAATGGCCAGAAACAGGGCGCTGGCTGGGAAGTCGCTCACTCCTCCGGTTTTCACGTTGCGCAGCTTCAGTCCGGTTACTTCCTGCTGGTTCACGTCGTAAACGTCCTCCACGATCGTATCGGTGAGGAAGCGAATGCGCTGGTTCTGCCGGGCGCGTTCCAGCATGATTTTGGAGGCGCGAAACTGGTCGCGCCGGTGGATAACGCTCACTCGGCTAGCAAACCGGGTGAGGAACAGCGCTTCCTCCATGGCGGAATCGCCGCCGCCCACTACCGCTACCTCTTTACCGGTAAAGAAAAAGCCATCACAAGTGGCGCAGGAGGAGACGCCGTGGCCAATGAGCGCCTGCTCGTGGGGCAGCCCCAGCCAGCGGG
>DATGGJ010000192.1:0-2419 GCA_035308585.1 Terriglobales bacterium | reverse complement strand
GTGAACGCGGCCATGAAGCAGGCCGCCTCTTCGGCTCCCCTCAAGGGCTACCTGGGCTATGAGGACGCGGAACTGGTCTCCATGGACTACCGCGGCGATTCCCGCTCCTCCATTGTGGACGCGCCCATGACGCGCGTGATCGGGGGCAACCTGGTAAAGGTCATCTCCTGGTACGACAACGAATGGGGATACTCGTGCCGCGTCCGCGACCTCATCAACTTCATCGGCAGCAAGGGCCTGTAGGCGATATGAAAGGGCGCGGCTTAAGCCGCGCCGCGGCAGTCCTCTTTTTCGTTTGTCATCCCGAGCGCGCGCGGCTGATCCCGCTTTGCGGAAGCGGAAGCGCGAGGCAAGGGACCTTGTGCTTAAACCTGAATGCGCCCGCACAAAGTTGGCGAGGCGCTGCCCAAGGAGTCCGCTGTGAGCACTCATCGGCAATCTGTTCTGCACCGTGAAGGCATCGGCAAACTATCCATCCGCGACCTGCCCTTGAACGACCACCGCATCTTCATGCGCGTGGACTTCAACGTGCCTCTCTCCGAGGATGGCGGCGTGCTTGACGACACGCGCATTCGCGAAACCCTGCCCACCATCGAGTACGCGCTGCGGCACGGCGCGCGGCTGATTCTGGCCTCGCACCTGGGCCGGCCCAAGGGCAAGGTCAACCCGCGCATGAGCCTGCGCCCGGTGGCGGAGCGGCTGCGCATGCTGCTCGACAGTCAACTCAGCCGCGGAGAGAACGTCGGCTTCGCCACCGATTGCGTCGGCATTCAGGCCGAGGAGATGGCGGGCAAGCTGGAGAAGGGCCAGACCCTGCTGCTGGAGAACCTGCGCTTCCATCCCGAAGAGGAAGCCAACGATGAAAAATTCTCCCGCCAGCTGGCGCGCCTGGCCGACTTCTACGTGAATGACGCCTTCGGCACCGCCCACCGCGCTCACGCCTCCACCGTGGGCATTACCAAATTCCTGCAGAAATCCGCCGCCGGCCTGCTCATGGAAAAAGAACTGGAATACCTGGGTCGCGCCATGCAGCACCCCGAGCATCCTTTTGTGGCCATTCTGGGCGGCGCCAAGGTGAGCGACAAAATCGGCGTCATCCGCCACCTCATGAACAAGGTGGACGCCCTGCTCATCGCCGGCGGCATGGCCTATACCTTTCTCAAGGCCCAGGGCCAGCCGGTGGGCAAGTCGCTGCTGGAAGAAGACAAGCTCGACCTGGCACGGCAGATTCTGCAGGACGCCAAAGCCAAGGGCATGAAGTTCCTGCTCCCGGTGGACCACGTGGTGGCGCAGAAGATTGACCCTGCGGCGCTGACCCGCACGGTTCCCGAAATTCCCGCCGACCAGATGGCGCTCGACATCGGACCCAAAACGGTGGAGTTGTTTGCCGCGGAAATTGCCCGCGCCCGCACCATTGTGTGGAACGGGCCCATGGGGGTGTTCGAGGTGGAACCTTTCTCTCACGGCACCAGGCGCATCGCCCACGCTGTGGCCGAGAATGCGGGAGCGACATCCATCGTGGGCGGCGGCGATACCGTTTCCGCCGTCAACGATGCTGGCGTGGCCGATCGGATCACCCACATCTCCACCGGCGGCGGCGCATCGCTGGAGTTCATGGAAGGCAAAAAGCTGCCCGGGGTGGAAGCTCTGACGGACGCGCCCTAGCGCCGCTTCTCCTGTGCACGACTCCTTGCTCTTACCAGGAACTGGGCCGGGGCAGGCGAGATGAAATGGCCGCCGGCGAGAGTGCTTACCTGCCGGCGCGCGCCGAGGTGGCGCGAATTTTCTCTCCGGAAACTATGGCGCGGGGATTATCTTCCACCAGAGTGCGGGCCCGCTCCTCGCCGTGCCACAGCGCCACCGCATTGCGGGCGGCGGAGAGGATAGGCACGCGGCGGCGGGTGTCATGGGCGTCGCTGGCCACCACGTGCACCGCCTGCTGCTCCAGCAGAGAACGAGCGCTGCGCCGCGCCTGCTCGCCCCAGAACCCCGTCAGGGAATTGGCGGTAACCTGCACCAGGCAGCCCTCATCCACCCATTCCAGCAGTCGGTCCAGGTTGTGCTGCAGCAGGGGATTGCGCTCGGGATGGGTGATCACCGGCGTGATTCCCATCTCGATAAGGCGCAGCAGCGCGCCCGTGATTTGCTGGGGGATGGAGTAATCGCTGAATTCGACCAGCAGGTAACCGGTTTCACCAATGGTGTAGCGCTGGGGATGGGCGAAGGCGTCTTCGAGGTTATCGTAGGAAAGGTGAAAATCGCATCCCAGGGTCAGGCGGGGCGAGCCGCCGGTGAGTTGCTCCAGGCGTTCCAGGCGCGCCGCCAGTTCTTCGCGATGGTAGGCATACTGGAAATCGGCATGGGGGGTGGCCACGATGTGCTCGATTCCGTCGTTCACCGCCATGGCGCACATTTCCAC
>DATGGJ010000191.1:0-6779 GCA_035308585.1 Terriglobales bacterium | reverse complement strand
AGATTCAGGTTAGCCGATTTCAAGCGAGTTTGGATGCGGCTGGCGAGGATTGCGCAACTTCCGCCAGAAATTCATTCGCCGCCGATCAGCGCCGATTAACGCGGATCAAGCTCTTGGTAATTACCACCGGGCGTTTGGCGGGAGCGGCTTGTGAGATCCCCAAAGGGCCAAATGCAATTGCCAAACCTCGACGTCATCCACGTTGATCTGCCGCGCTGAATTTGTTTTCCTCCGCGCCACCTGCGACTCGGCGGTGAAATTAGAATGTCCCCATGTCCCTGATCCTGGCCTCCTCTTCGCCGCGCCGCCAGGAATTGCTGCGGGCGGCGGGAATCGAGTTTACGGTGCAAGCGGCAGACCTGCCCGAGGTCCCAAACCCCGGCGAGCCTCCTCAGCAGTTTGCCGAGCGCATGGCGCGGGAGAAAGCTTTGGCGGTAGCACAACGCCGCCCCCGCCCGGGCGAATGGGTGCTGGCCGCCGATACGGTCGTCTTCGTTAGCGGTGAAATTCTGGGCAAGCCCGCCGACTCCCCCGATCCCGCGGCCGACGCCGCCCGCATGCTGCGCCTGCTGTCAGGCAGGGAGCATCGGGTCATAACCGGCGTTTGCCTTCTGGATAGTGGCCGGTGGTCAGTGGCCAGTGGCCAGAAAAGCAGTGGTCAGCCGCCGGTAGCCAGTGGTCAGAAAAATCCCGCAGCAGTGACCCCTCGGCCATCGGCCGTCGACGTGGTGGCCTCCGAGACCACCCGCGTGTGGATGGATGAGCTCAGCGAGCAGGACATTCGCGATTACATTGCCACCGACGAGCCCCTGGATAAGGCCGGAGCCTACGCCATCCAGGGTCGCGCCTCGCGCTGGATTCCGCGCATCGAGGGCTGCTACTTCAACGTGGTTGGCTTGCCGGTGCCGCTGGTGTACGGCATGCTGCGGACGCACGGCGTTTTATAGCAGAATCAGGAGTCAGCAAGCGCAAATCAGAATCAATACCAGGGAATGACTTGGCCACAGGCTGGCAATAGAACGGAAGGCGACGAGATCCTACTTCTTTTCCTGGGAGCCCTGTTCGCCGTCTTTGACGGCCGACTTGAAATTGCGGATACCTTCACCCAGGCCTTTGCCCAGATCGGCCAGCTTGCTGGGGCCAAAGATCAGCAGGGCGATGGCCAGGATCAGAAGGATTTCAGGCAAACCTAATTTGCCTATCATGTGGACCTCCGCCGGAAGGGGCAGGCCGGCGCGCTTTCCAGCGCAGTGAATTTGCAGGAATTCCCCTGTTGAGATTCTAGGTCACCCAGGGGGCAGAGTCAAAGTACCTATATAGCTGACTAGTTTGCTGGCTGGCTGGCGGAAAGCGCCCGGCTCGTCGGTTAAGAAACTTGGTCAGCTAGTCAGCTTCGGTTATGCCGCTTCTATCAGCAGGGCAATCAGCGCGGCCCGGCGCGGCAGTTCGCCAATAAGCACGGATTCATTGAAGGCGTGCGCGCCCTCGCCCACTCCACCCAGGCCGTCGAGCGTGGGCACGCCCAGGGCGGCGGTGAAGTTGCCGTCGGAGGCGCCGCCGGTGCTGGCTTCATCCAGATTCCAGTCCAGGCGGGCGGCCACTTCCCGCGCCTTGCGGTAAAGCGCGGCCACCCCCTTAGTGCGCTCCATAGGCAGACGGTTGATAGCCCCGCTGAGGTGTAGCCGGCACTTCCTGTTGCCAGGCCGCAACGAGTGGAGCTTCTTATCTATGTAGGCGGCATCGCGCACGCGGGCGATGCGCACGTCTACCAGCGCCGAAGCTTCCGCCGCCACTACATTGCTGCGCGTGCCTCCCTCGATGACGCCGGCATTCACCGAGATGCCGCGTTTCACATCCGTAAATGCGGAGACGTTGACGATCTGATGGGCCAGCTCGAGCACCGCGCTGGCGCCCTCCCCGGGAGAAATGCCCGCATGGGCCGGCACTCCCGTCACCTTCAGGCAGTATTCGCCCACGCCTTTGCGCGCTGTCTTGACCGCGCCTTTCAGACCGGCGGAGGGCTCCATGATGAGAACGGCCCCGGACTGGCGCGCCAGGCGCTCGATGATGGGACGCGAAGTGTTGCTGCCAATCTCTTCATCGGTGTTGAGCAGCACGGTGACCGGGCGGGGAAGCCTGCCTCGCGCTTCGGCCAGCGCCGTGAGCGCATGCAGCATCAGGGTGATTCCGGACTTCATGTCGTAACTTCCCGGTCCCCAGGCCCGCCCTTGCGCCACCCTCCACGGCATCCTGGATAGAGTGCCCAGCGCCCAAACGGTATCGAAGTGGCCCAGCAGCATGACCGGGGGCTGAGAACTTGCTCCGGGAAAATCCACCTGCAGATGGTTTCCGCGTTCGCTCTGACGATGAAACCTGGGCCGGCCGCCGGCCGCCGCAAATTGCTCGGCCAGAAACTGCCCCAGGTGGTCCACCGCCACCTTATTGTCGCTGGGCGATTCCAATTCCACCATCTGCCGCAGCGTTTCCACCATGGCGTCGCGGCGCTGCTGCAGATAATTGAGCAGCGTGCCCGCCTCAGTCTTCATTAGCTTGCTCGCCATTTTCTTCCTGGCCGCCTTTTCAATTTCACCATGGAGACACAGAGGCACAGAGGATTGATGATTTTCGATAATTTTCGATTGACGATTTGATCCGCGTTAATCTGCGCAGCTCCGCGGCGAAGAGGTCCGTCTCGGGCCAATTCTTCAATCGAAAATCGTCATTCGTCAATCCCGCTTTGCCTCTGCAGTATAATCGTCGCTTTCAGCGAGAATAGAGTATGACGCAAACGGCACCCCCGCCTGAGGTGAAAGCGCCGGAGCGCGCCACGCTGGACATTGCCGCCATCCAGCGCATTCTGCCGCACCGCTACCCGTTCTTGCTGATTGACCGGGTAGTGGACCTGACGCGCAAGCAGCGCATTGTGGCCATCAAGAACGTCAGCGCCAACGAGCCCTTTTTTGCCGGCCACTTTCCCGGCTTCCCCATTATGCCGGGAGTGCTGATCGTGGAAGCCATGGCGCAGGCCGGCGGGGCGCTGCTGCTTACCGAAATCGCCGACCGCGAGCACAAGCTGATGGTTTTCACCGGCATCGAGCGTGCCCGCTTCCGCCGCCCGGTAGTCCCGGGGGACCAGTTGCGCATCGAGGTGGAAGTGCTGGCCTGGCGCCAGACCGCGGTGCGCATGCAGGGCAAAGCTTATGTAGGAGAGAAGCTGGCAGCCGAGGCCGTGGTCACCTGTCAACTGGTGGACCGGTCGCGGGCTCAAGGCAAGTCGCAAGCAGAAACGTCAGGGGAGAACAGCAGGGAGTAGACGTGCCGCCAACCAAGACTAGTGACGAAATTATTATCAAACGCCAGTCACGCGCCGTGCGGCCGGTGATTCATCCCACCGCGCTGGTCGATCCCGAAGCCCGCATTCCCGCTTCCTGCCGCATTGGACCGTACTGCGTGGTCGGCGCGGAGGTGGAGATGGGCGAGCGCTGCGAACTGGTGGCCCATGTGGTGCTCGAGGGCCCCACCCGGCTGGGTTCGCACAACCGCATATTTCCATTTGCCTCAATTGGCCAGCCGCCGCAGGACCTGAAATTCGCCGGCGAGAAAACGCGTTTGGAGATTGGCGACCACAACCAGATCCGCGAATTCGTCACCTTGCACCGCGGCACTGCCGGCGGCGGAGGGGTGACCCGCATCGGCAGCCACACCCTCATCATGGCCTACGCCCATGTGGCCCATGATTGCGTCATCGGCGACCACGTGATCCTGGCCAACGCCGCCACCCTGGCTGGGCATGTCACGGTCGAAGACTGGGCCACCGTGGGCGCGCTCTGCCCGGTGCACCAATTCGTGCGCATCGGCACTTACTCCTTCATCGGCGGCGGCTCCACCATCACCAAGGATGTTCTTCCCTTCTCTAAAACCGTCGCCGCCCGCGACGCCCACGCCTACGGCCTCAACGCCATCGGACTGGAACGGCATGGCTTCACCCGCGAACGCATCCGCAAGCTGCACCACGCCTTCCGATTGCTGCTGGCCGCCAAGCTCAACACCTCGCAAGCCCTGGAAAAACTCAAATCGGAAGCAAACCTGGGCGACGATGTGGAACAGCTGGTGCAGTTCATTGAGAGCTCGGAGCGGGGAATTATTAAATAGTGGTCAGTGGGCAGTGGCCAGTGGTCAGTAAAATCACTGTTTCTGGCGGGCGGTCTGAGGGCCTGCAGCTGTGATGGTGCAAGATGCCTGTGCAGTCCTATCGAGAGCTGGTGGCGTGGCAAAAGGCCATGGACCTGGCCGCAGAGGTTTACCGGATCACAAAGACCTTCCCTCACGACGAACTTTACGGAATGACCGGCCAATTGAGGCGAGCATCGGTTTCCGTTCCGGCCAATATCGCTGAGGGCCAAGGGAGACAGACCACGGGAGAGTTTCGGCAGTTCCTGGGGCATGCGCGCGGATCACTTTTGGAAACCGAAACTCACATTCTTCTCGCGATGCGATTGCACTATATACCTGAAGATGTCGGTGACGGCCTCCTTCGAGCGGCATCGGAAGTCGGCAGAGTTCTTAATGGGTTAATTGGCTCCTTAAGGGAGGGAAAGCGCTGACTGCTACTGGCCACTGCCCACTGGCCACTGACAACTTTTATGGAACGCATCGGCCTCATCGCCGGCAACGGCAAGTTTCCCCTGCTTGTGCTGGACGCTGCCCGCGCCCAAGGCGCCGAGGTGGTGGTGGCGGCCATCAAGGAAGAAACTTTTCCCGAGATTGAATCGCACGGCGCGGCCGCGGTGTTCTGGATGTCGCTGGGCGAACTGGGCCGCCTGATTGACACTTTCAAGCGCGAAGGCGTGCGCCGCGCCATCATGGCCGGACAGGTAAAGCACAAGCAGATTTTCTCCAGCATTCGCCCCGACTGGCGTTTAGCCAAACTGCTGCTTTCGCTGGGCACGCGCAACACCGATTCCTTGCTGGGGGGCGTGGCCAAGGTGCTGGCCGATGAAGGCATCACCCTGGAAGATTCCACCAGCTTTCTGCAGCCTTTGCTGGCCCGCGCGGGCGTGCTCACCCGCCGCGGTCCGAGCGAAGCGGAGCAGAAAGACATCGCTTATGGCCGCCAGGTGGCGCGGCACTTGGCGCAATTCGACATCGGCCAGACGGTGGTGGTGGCGGAGGCGGCGTGTGTGGCCGTAGAAGCCATGGAAGGCACCGACGCCACCATCGAGCGGGCGGGGCGCATCATGGCCGCGCTGGATGGCGAATCCTCCACCCTGCGCCGACATCTAACCGTCGTTAAAATCGCCAAGCCCAACCAGGACATGCGCTTTGATGTGCCGGTGGCGGGCGTGAAGACCATTGAGGTCATGCGCCAGGCGGGCGCTTCCTGCCTGGCTCTGGACGCGGGCAAGTGCCTGTTGCTGGACGGCGACGCAATTTCAGCGGCCGCCGACGATGCCGGTATTTGCATTGTCGCGGATTCGTAGGAGGAACCCATGGCGCAGCCCGGCCCGCAAATTGAAGAAATTTCCCGCATCGCTGACCAACTGAAGCGCGCCTTCGAAGGCGATGCCTGGCATGGGCCGGCGGTGCTGGAGGTCCTGGAAGGGGTGAACGCGCGCGCGGCCGCCACCAAACCAGTGCGCGGCGCCCACAGCATCTGGGAGATTGTGCTGCACATCGCCGCCTGGGATGGCGCCATTCGCCGCCGCATGGAGGGCCAGGCCCTGCAGCTTTCAGATGAGCAGGATTTTCCCCCGGTGAGGGACACCAGCGATGCGGCCTGGCGCAGCGCCCTGGAAAATCTTAAGCAGCGTCACGCCGAATTGATCCAGGTGCTTCTCGCCATGCCGGACTACCGCCTGACGGCGCAGGTGCCGGGCAAGGACTACGACTTTTACCACATGCTGCACGGAGCGGTGCAGCACGAGCTCTACCATGCCGGCCAGATCGCGTTGCTGAAGAAAGTTGCCGGGTGAGGCTGAAGAGATTTGCTGGGTCAGCCGTTTGCGGCGTGGGCGCCCTCGCCCGCGAAAACAGGGGCGCGCCGCTTACAAGTTCGGAGCAACTCCTGCAACCGCGCTTGGACTCCTAATGACTAGGCCATGAAAGTTTTTATTGGAGTTCTCGCTCTTTTTGCAGCCATGTTGCTGCCGCGGCTGGCGCCGGCTCAGGCCAAACACAACCAGCAATCGGCCAAATCCTACGAAGGCTGCCTCACCTCGGCTAACGGGCTATTACTGCTGACCCAGTCTGGAGGGCACGTCTACGCCCTGCACGGCCGCACAAATGAAATGAACAAGTACCTGGATCGCAGGGTCCAGGTGCGGGGGACGCCGGAGAAGCCGCAGAATCCGCGCGCCATCGGAGCTGCGCTGCGGGTTAAGAGCTGGAAGGCCCTGGGCGAATGCCGCCTGGATCTGAAGTCGCTGTCGCAGGCGAGTCCGGCATGGAAAAAGAGCGGCGAACCCGCTGTTCCCATCGCGGGCAAGACAGGAAAGGCGGCGGTGGCAGTTCCCATAACCAGCAACCGCTCCGTGGGCGAAACTACGCCGCCTGCGGATGTCGAGCGCAACCGTATCCCTCCGCCTAGCTCGCAGCCCGGCCGCCCGCCCGTGCCTGAGGACACAGCGCAAAATGCCACCGACGCGGAGCGCATCGCGGTAGCCGCGCAGCGGGCGGAAATCGGCACCCATAACGGCACCCTCGGAGTGCCCGCTGAGCCCGGGAAGGGCACAGTGGCTTCACAGCAATCGCGGGTGAGGCCCGCCATAGTGGTGAAAATG
>DATGGJ010000190.1:0-4915 GCA_035308585.1 Terriglobales bacterium | reverse complement strand
TTTCTTTAACTTGTATTTTTTTACGGCGGAGACGGCTCCCCTGAAACCTATGAGCGGTGAAACCTCCCCGTTCTACGCCAGCCGTCGCCGGTCCTCATATTCGGCGTACCACGCGTCCTGAATGCCCTGCAGTTGCTCCTGGTTGGTGGCATTGGGATCGTCGGCAAAGGTCGGGAGCCCGGCCACAAACGTGCACAGGTCGCGCAAGCGCACCTCCCGGGGGTTGATTTGTGGATATTTGTCGGCCAGCGACTGCGCAATCTCGTCTTCATCTGTCCACCACAACTGGTCAGCCATGGCTTGCCTCCGTTGCGCATACTTAGATGTGTAGAATTCACCGCTAGGCAGCTACAAAATGAACCTGAATTGCTACTAGGCCGCGCTTGCCGCTGGTATCATGCTGTCATTAACGCCACTCAATTGAATACCCCAGGGAATAAATTTTGATCGGAGGTAGCAGTGTGTTGAAATCCCTTCTTGCAACTGCGCTCATCTGGTGTTTCGTAGGCCTGGGCAGCGCGCTGGCAGCCGATAACCAGATTCTTGCTGAGGTCCGGTTCTCGGGAGCGACCAGCGTGGAACGGAATGCCGGCGTCTGGGTTGACGGGCAGTACGTGGGTTATCTCGACGAACTCAAAGGAGACAAGCAGGTCCTGCTGCTTCCCGGCAAGCACGACTTTGCCGTTCGCCAGGCCGGGTACAAGGATTTCACCGAACAAACCGTGCTGGAACCGGGCCAGGTGGTCATGATGAAAGTGAGGCTGTTCAAGGACGCTACCCTGCCCATGCCCACGGAAACCGCCGAGCTGAAAATTTCTGTTAAGCCGGGCCGGGCTGCCGTATTCATTGATGGCCGCTTCATCGGACACGCCGATGAATTTGATGGGATGGGCCGCGGCCTGCTGGTCACCCCTGACAAGCACAAGGTGCGCATCGCCTTGCCCGGGTACCAGACGTTCGAAACCGAAGTCACGGTTCGTCCTCACCAGAAGCTGAAGATCGAGACCGAGTTGGTAAAAGGCAGCATCACGCAGGCGGGGCCGATGATCAGCCAGAAGTAACACACCAATGCAGCGCAACCAGGCGGCGCCCTCCGGGCGCCGTTTTCTTCTTCTCCCGGCTTGCTCCAATATCAGAGTGCCAGGGCGGGCGCCGCTCGCATTCGGGGAAGCACGTTCGTCCCGTTTGGCGCATCGAAGTATCCTAGCGCCACAATCGAACACTTCCCACCCAAAGGGGGCTGTCATGAGTGTCCTACTCGTGTGCAATGAGCCGTCTTTTCGAGTGGTCTTGGGTGATCTGCTTCGGGAACGAGGCTACGAAGTAGAAGCCTGCCGCGACTTGGACGGGGCGAAACGACGCGTAAAGCGAACCAGCTATGACCTGGTCATTCTGGCCCTGCTGGACGGAGGCGACGCTGCCTTGCGCGCCTGCCAGCAGTTGAGGTCCACCCGGGCAGAGCAGAAGATAGCCTTCATTCGGGGCAGGTGGACACAAATTCCCGACGAGGTGTGCTCCCACTACTTGATTCCCCTGCATGAGAACCCGAGGGAACTGCTGGCCGAAGTGGCCGAAGTACTGGGAAGCGATTCCCCGCGGCCACCCAGCCACACCTGGGAGCTCACGGGGAGCCACTCATAATTCCATTGTTCCGCCGGCGATGGAGGGAATAAGCAGCACCTCGTCGCCGTCGCGGAAGCGGTATTCGTTTCCCCCCAGGAAGCGAATGTCTTCCTCGTTAACATAAACGTTAAGAAAACGGCGCAGCTGTCCCTGCTCATCGCATATGTGCCGCCGCAGGTCGGGATAGCTCTCGCCTAAGAAGCCGAGCAGCTCGGGAAGGCTGCTGGCACTGCAGGAAATTTGCCCCGCTCCGCTGGTGTGCTTGCGCAGCGGGGTGGGAATCAGAACCTGGATGCTCATGAGTGCTCTCCGTAAATGTAGTTTCCGAGAAGAAGGTTTCAAACGTTCCGGGTTTCAAAGTTTCCCAAGGTTCGAGTTTCAAAAGGCAGACCTTGAAACCTGTGAAACCTGCGAAACTTTGAAGCTTTTGAAACCTGCTCTTTTCACACTGCCACCGCCTCCGCCTCATCCGCAATATGCTCCTGGAAGGCTGAAAGCCTCGCCGGAATCGGCTCAGGCAACTCGAGCTGTCCGCGCAGCGCTTCCACGGTTTTTAAGCCATTGCCGGTAATGCAGAGCACGGTCGTCTCATCGGGCGAAATGCGGCCTTGCGCAAACAGCTTTTTTGCCGTGCCCACGGTCACGCCGCCCGCGGTCTCGGCGAACACGCCTTCGCTGGCCGCCAGCAGCTTCATGCCGTCAACCACTTCCTGGTCGGAAACATCTTCCGCCCCCCCGCCGCTTCCAGTGATGGTCTTGATCGCATAATGCCCGTCGGCGGGATTGCCGATCGCCAGCGAACGCGCCAAGGTATTCGGTTTCTGGGGCTCGATATCGGTCTGGCCGCCCTTCACCGCGGTGCTGATCGGGGAACATCCCGTCGCCTGCGCTCCGAAGAACTTCACTGTCTTGGGTTCCACCAGGCCGACCTTCACCAGTTCGTCAAATGCCTTTTTGATCTTCGTGATCAGCGAACCTCCGGCCATCGGCACCACCATGTTATCCGGCAGCCGCCAGCCTAGCTGTTCGGCAATCTCATAGCCCACCGTCTTCGAGCCTTCGGCGTAGTAAGCGCGCAGATTTACGTTCACAAAGCCCCAGTGGTAGGAGTCGGCAATTTGCGAGCACAGCCGGTTTACCTGGTCGTAATTGCCGGCCACCCGCACCAGGCGGGCGCCATAGACCTGGGTGTTTATTACCTTGGCTGTTTCCAGGTCGGCGGGAATCAATACGCACGCGCGCAGTCCGGCACGCGCCGCCTGGGCCGCCACCGCGTTCGCCAGGTTCCCGGTGGAGGCGCAGCCCACCACCTCAAAGCCGAAGCGCCGAGCCTGGGCCAGCGCCATGGCCACCACGCGATCTTTGAAACTCAGGGTAGGGAAGCAGAAGCAGTCATTCTTGAGAAAGAGGCGGCGGGTGCGGAATTCGCGGGCCAGTTGCGGGGCGGGAACCAGCGGGGTGAAGCCGATGGGCAATGTGGCTTCGTACCCATCCGGGATCGGCAGCAGCTCTCGGTATCGCCATATGCCCGGAGCTCGTTGCGCGATCGCTTCCCGGGTCAGGCATGTTCGGACGTCATCATAGTCGTAGACCACTTCCAGGGGAGAAAAACATTCCTCGCACACCGCCGAGGGCCGGTTGCCGACGCTTGTTCGGCATTCCCGGCATTGCAGTTCGTATCTCTCTGTCATTGTTTCCTCATCACAGCAGCTTGGGATTTCGTACCGCCGGCGAACCGGCAACTTATGGCGCGGGCGCGGGGCCTGCGCCTGGGCTTAAGAACTGGTCACCATGGGCATGCGCAAGGGCGGCTCCGCCAGCAGACCGGCTTGGTGCGTCTGGCGCAAAGCTTTGTCCACCGCCTCAGTGGAACACTCCTCCACCGCCAGGGCCAGGCTGGGCCGGCGGTCATGTGGATCGGGATGGTGCAGCAATCCCCGCAGGCCGATTCCGCTGGCAGTCAGAGCGCGGCGCAAGGAAGCGACGGCGCCCGTCTTCTCCGCCGGCACTAACCGCACATAATGGCGGCAGCGGAAATCATTGCTCACCGGTAGCGCCACCAGGGCTGGTCCGGGGACAGCCGCCGGACGCGATTCCGCCACCGCCAGCAGGTCAGAAACCACCGCCACCGCCGTGGGCGCGCCACCCGCGCCGGCGCCGGCAAACACCGTCTCGCCTCCGTATTTTCCGGTGGTGACCAGCACATTCTGGTTGTTGCGCGAGGCGCCCAGCGGCGAGTTAGCGCTCACCAGCGCGGGCCCAACCTCCGCCAGCAGCGTGCTCGCTTTTAGTTCTGCGCGTGCTACCTGGCGGATGGTGCAGCCCAGTTCGCGCGCATAGCGGAAGTCCGCCGGCCGCACATCCAGCACCGATTGTGCCGCAATCTGTTCGGGATTGACCTGCAGGTGAAATCCGGTGCGCACCAGGATGGCCAGCTTGGCGCGCGCGTCCAGGCCGTCCACGTCATCGCTGGGGTCAGCCTCGGCGTAGCCCCGCTGCTGCGCTTCCTTTAGCGCCGCCTGCAGCGTCACCCCGCGGCTCTCCATGGCGTGAAGAATATAGTTGCAGGTGCCGTTGAGGATGCCGCACAGCTGCAGCAGCCTATCCCCGCTCAGCCCGGGGCTCACGCCGCAAAGCACGGGCACCCCTCCGGCCACAGCGGCGCCGAATTCCAGGCGACAGCCTTGCCGCTGCGCCAGTTCCACCAACTCCGGGCCGTGGGCCGCGATCAGCTTCTTGTTCGCCGTCACCACTGATTTGCCCAGCAGCAGCGCCCGTTTTACCCAGGAGTAAGCCGGCTCAATTCCGCCCGCCAGTTCCAGCACTACATCGGCATCGGAGGCCAGCACCTGGTCAATGTCGTCGGTCCAGCGTACCTGGGGTGGCACCCAGGGCACTCGCTTGCGGTCCACCCGGCGGTTGTAAATGACTTGCAGGCGCAGTTGGGGGAATGAGCCGCTCTGAAGAATGGTGGCCACCGCGCGTCCCACGGTACCGAAACCCAAAAGCGCGATCCGGCACGTGCGCTCCGCGACCAGGGGGCGCGCCGGCTGTTCGGAAAATTCAAAAGCGGGACTGGCGTTCATCGCGCACCTGCCTGGGAGAGTTCCTTTTCCGGCCGTCCGGCCGCCGGGAAAAACAGGTTGTGCAAGCGCCGCACCGATTCCGCCGCCTGGTCTTCATCCACTACCAGTGCAAGATTGCGCTCGCCTTCGCCGGGACAGGCGAGGCGGACTTCAATGCCGTTCAAAGCGCGGAAAATCTGTTCCACCAGCTGGGTGCGGCGGCCGAT
>DATGGJ010000189.1:0-9278 GCA_035308585.1 Terriglobales bacterium | reverse complement strand
ATTGACGGCGCGGGGCGTGATGCTTTCGAACGAGGTTTTCCAGGAGTTCCTGACATGATCGATCTACGCAGCGATACTGTGACCAAGCCCACACCGGAGATGCGCCGGGCAATGATGGAAGCCGAAGTGGGCGACGATGTTTACGGCGAGGATCCGACGATAAACCGCCTGGAGCAGCGGGCGGCGGAGATTTTCGGCCGCGAGGCCGCCATTTTTGTTCCCAGCGGCACCATGGGTAACCAGATCGCCATCAAGGTTCACACCAAGCCCGGCCAGGAAGTCATCTGCGAGGAGCGCGCCCATATTTTTAACTACGAAATGGCCATGCTGGCGCACTTTTCCGGCTGCCTCGCGCGTCCCGTGCCCGCGCCTGACGGCATCCTGAGCTGGGAGCGCATCGAGCGGGCCATGGCGCCCAAAATTTATTACCGGGCGCAGACCGGGCTGGTCTCGCTGGAGAACACGCACAACATGGCTGGGGGCACGATTTACCCGCCCGCGACTTTTGACGACATCTGCGAGCGCGCGCACCAGGCAGGATTACCCGTCCACCTGGATGGCGCGCGCATCTTCAATGCGGCTGCGGCGCTGGGCAAGCCCGCGGCTGAAATCAGCCAGAAGGCCGACTCGGTGATGTTCTGCCTCTCCAAGGGGCTGGGCGCGCCGGTGGGCTCGCTGCTGGTGGGCAGTCGCGCCTTCATTGACCAGGCGCGGGTATACCGCAAGTCGCTGGGCGGCGGGATGCGGCAGGCAGGCGTGCTGGCGGCCGCCGGCCTGATCGCGCTGGAGAAAATGCCGGCCCGCCTGCAGGACGATCACGCCAACGCCAAATTTCTGGCCGCGGGCCTGGCGCAGATTTCCGGCATTCGCCTGGACGCGGGCAAGGTCGCAACCAATATCCTGGTGTTTAATGTTGCCGCAACCGGCATGAGTTCGTTCGACATCTGCACAAAGCTCAGAGAGCGGGGCATACTCGCCAGCGGCATTGATAGCGAGCACATCCGCATGGTAACCCACATGGATGTGGACCGCGCCGCCTGCGCCCGAGCCCTGGCGGCCGTGCAGGCCATCTGCGGGGGCAGCCGCCGCGCCGGAGCCGCCGATTAATTGCTCTATCGAACGAAACACCAGCATCTAATCGCGAAGGGCGGTGAGCCATGAGAATTGACATCAAGCGCTGTTTTCTTTGAGCCGACATTCGCCGTCAGGCCGGGAGCCTGAAGCGCGAATTGGAGCAACAGCCCGGAGTGGAGAAAGTCAAGCTGCGCCTGGGCGGGGGCGGCGTGCTGGACGTGTTTGCCGATGGCAAACTGGTCTTCTCCAAAAAGCAGGCCGGGCACATGCCGACAACCCAGGAGATTCTCAGCGCGGTGGGAGCAGGGCGATAGGCAGCACGGCGAGCCAGCGGCATTCAACCCCGCGACCAGGGAATTTAAACCGTCGAGTATGCGGACGAACCCGGCGGTAGTGCGCGAACCCTCTCCTCCGCGTGGTTGGAGTCCTTCGACGTTTCGGTTCTGCTGATGCCCGACCACCGCCCACCACTCCCTTCCCGCCTCTCTTCCCCCTGTGTTCTAATGAAATGTTTTGCCCATGTAGAGACGTAACTTGTTACGTCTTCCCTCCGGGGGAGGTATCGGTTTGGACTTCCAGTTCACTGAAGAACAGCAGCAGCTCCGCCGCAGCGTGCGCGAATTCGCCGAGCGCGAAATCCTGCCTAACGTCATGAAGTGGGACGAGGCGGGCGAGTTCCCTCTGGCTGCGGTCAAGGAACTGGGCAAGCTTGGCCTGATGGGCGTGGTCTTTCCGGCCGACCTGGGCGGCGCGGGCATGGGCTATGTGGAGTACGTCACCGCGATCGAGGAACTGTCTCGCGTGGACGGCTCGGTGGGCATCATCGTGGCCGCGCACACCTCCCTGTGCGCCAACCACATTTTCCTGGCCGGCAGTGAGCAGCAAAAGCACAAGTACCTGCCGCGCCTGGCCTCGGGCGAGTTCATCGGAGCCTGGGGCCTGACCGAGCCCGGTTCCGGTTCCGATGCCGGCAGTGCCCGCATGAGCGCGGTGCGCAACAAACATGGCTGGGTGCTGAACGGCACCAAGACCTTCTGCACCAACGGGCACTACGCCGACGTGCTGGTGGTGATCGCGGTGACCGACCGCGCCGCCCACACCCACGGCCTTTCCGCCTTCATCGTGGAGAAAGGGACCAAGGGCTTTCGTCCGGGTAAGAAAGAAAATAAGCTGGGACTGCGCGCCAGCGATACCGCCGAACTGATTTTTGAAGACTGCCTGATTCCGGCGGAAAACCTGGTGGGCGCCGAGGGCAATGGCTTCATTGATGCCATGCGCGTGCTCGATGGCGGCCGCATCTCCATTGCCGCCCTTTCGCTGGGCATGGCCCAGGGCGCCTACGAAGCGGCGTTGAACTATTCCAAGCAGCGCAAGCAGTTTGGACGGGCCATCAGCGACTTCCAGGCCATCCAGTGGAAGCTGGCCGATATGGCCACAGAGATTGACGCCGCCCGCCTGCTCACCATGCGCGCCGCTTCCATGAAAGATGCGGGTTTGAAAACCACGCTGGAGTCGTCCATGGCCAAGCTCTACGCCAGCGAGGTGGCGGTGAAGTGCGCCAATGAAGGGGTACAGATTCATGGCGGCTACGGCTTCATCAAGGACTACCCGGCGGAGAAGTTCTATCGCGATGTGAAGCTGTGCACCATCGGCGAAGGGACCAGCGAGATCCAGCGCATGGTGATCGCCCGGCAAATACTTAAGGATTAGGAGTCAGGAGTCAGTGGTCAGGAGCCGGCAAAACCAAAACCGCCGAGGACGCCAGGAAATATTGAATATTCTTCGGACCTGCGACGCGAGAAATTAGGTTCCTCTGCGTACTTGGCGTCCTCTGCGGTGATGGTTTGGGATTGCCTTTGCTTTTGATTTGACTGCGCCGTCGCCCGGCGACCAACTAACAATTGCCCACCGAAATCCAATCCTTGGTTGATGGGGTACGCGCCGGCGATCCGCGGGCTTTGGCGCGCGTCATCACTGCGGTCGAAAATCGTGCTCCCGAATCTTCGCAACTCCTGCGCGCTCTCTTTCCCCACAGCGGACGCGCCCGCATCATCGGCCTGACCGGAGCGCCGGGTGCGGGTAAGAGCACGCTGGTGGACCAACTGGCGCGCGAATGCCGCAAGCGGCAGCAGACCGTGGGCATCATCGCCGTGGACCCCACCAGTCCCTTCAGCGGCGGCGCCATTCTCGGCGACCGCATTCGCATGCAGGCGCACCACGCCGATCCCGGCATCTACATCCGCAGCATGGCCACGCGCGGCTCGCTCGGCGGACTGGCCGGCACCACCGCCGATGTGGCCACCGTGCTCGACGCCTCGGGCCGCGACCTGGTACTGATTGAAACCGTGGGCGTAGGCCAGGACGAAGTGGACATCGTGCGCCTGGCCGACGTCACCGTGGTCATTCTGGTTCCCGGCATGGGCGACGACGTGCAGACCATCAAGGCCGGCATCATGGAGATTGCCGACATTTTCGTCATCAATAAAAGCGACCGCGAAGGCGCCGAGCGTGTGGAGCGCGAAATCCGCGCCCTGCAATCGCTGGCCGCGCGCCAGGACAACTGGAGCCCGCCCATCATCAAGACTGTGGCCACCGAGGGTACCGGCACCGCCGAACTGGTCAAGGCCATTGCCGATTACGAGGGCTACCTGGCCAGGCACAATCTCGTCCTGCAGAAGCGCACCCGGCACTGGCACGACCGCCTGCTGGAGATGCTGCGTGATGCCCTGCTGCGCCGTGTGGTCCGCGAGCAACTGAGCGAGAACGAGGTCCGCCGCTACGCCGCCGAAGTTGCCGAGCACAAGCGCGACCCGTATTCTCTAGTGGAAGAGATTGTCGCCAGCCTGGGGAAAAACGATGTTCGACATTGATCACCTGGGAGTCGCCGTCAAATCGCTGGCCGCGGCGCGCAGGTTTTACGAGGATTTGGGCCTCGAGGTCGTAGGCGAAGAAACAGTGGAAGCGGAGCAAGTGCATCTGGCCATGGTTCCGGTAGGCGGGAGCCGCATTGAACTGCTGGAAGCGACCTCGCCGGAATCGGCCATTGCCCGTTTTATCGCCAAGCGCGGCGAGGGCCTGCATCACGTCGCGTTGCGCGTGAACGACCTTGCCGCCACCGTCGAGCGGCTAAAAAAGACCGGCACGCGCCTGATCTCCGAGGACATCAAGGTAGGCGCCGGCGGTCATCTCTACGTTTTCGTTCATCCCTCCAGTACCGGCGGCGTTTTGCTCGAACTTTGCGAGGACCCGCCCCAGGGCGTGTGAACATGCTGCTGCTGGCCGCCGATACTTCCGGCAAGTATGGCAGCCTGGCGCTGGGCCGCGGGGACCAGCACAGCTTTGAGGCCCTGGAAGTTCTGCCCCTGACCGGGGGCACTTTTTCCGCGCAGTTGGTGCCGCAGATCGCTGACCTGCTTT
Organism: Terriglobales bacterium; assembly: GCA_035308585.1. Taxonomy (GTDB): domain Bacteria; phylum Acidobacteriota; class Terriglobia; order Terriglobales; family Acidobacteriaceae; genus JAICWP01. The sequence continues at coordinate 4,787 of DATGGJ010000189.1, read as the reverse complement.
TCCGCCACGGCTTTTCCAGGCACAATCTTGACGCTTTTGTGGTCGCCTCCGGCCCCGGCTCCTTCACCGGACTGCGCGTCGGACTGGCCGCCATCAAAGGCCTGGCGGAAGTTCTGCACAAGCCGATTGCGGCCGTGTCACTGCTGGAGGTGCTGGCCCTGGCAGCTCGCTGCGACGGCGCCATGGTCTCGGCGCTCGATGCCGGACGCGGCGAGGCCTATGCCGGGGATTACGAAGTCGTCGACGGCAAGGCCCGGCTGCAGCGCGAAAGCCTGTTGAAGGAAGAAGAATTCGTGGCCCTGGTCAGGGGCAAGCTCGCCGCCGTGGTTACCCCTGACCAACTGGTGTTGGGCTGGGCGCAAAAGCATGGCTTCGAAGTTTGCGCCGTCGAGCACCCGCGCGGCGACGCTGTGGCCCGCCTCGGTTTGGAGAAGCTGCTGGCCGGCGAAACTGTCTCTCCCGCCGACCTGGAAGCCAATTACATTCGCCGCTCCGACGCGGAAATCATTTCCTCGCCGTAACCGGAAGCCGGGCAACCTTCCTGTTTTAGCTTTCCGGTTTGCCGATTTGTCCACAGAAAATTATTTCCTGGCGCCGCCAGAAAGCAACGATTTTTCGCGGCCTGGCTTCCTATAACTGGAAACCGAACGGTCTCCGCAATATGTCGCCTCGCGACGTTTTTGCCTCGGAGTTCCGCATGCAGCCTACGGTTCATCCCAGCAAGATTATTCTCTGTATCGACGATAACCGCCAGGGTTTAGCTATCCGCAAGCTTTTCCTGGAGTCCCTGGGGTACGAGGTGCTGCTGGCTCATTGCGGCAGTGACGGCCTGACTCTGTTGCGCCAGAACCTGGTGGCCGCCGTGATCGTGGATTTTCACATGCCCGACATGAGCGGCGACGAACTGGCCCGCCGCATCCGCCGGGCTTCCCCCTCTTTGCCCATCATTATGCTCTCCGGCTTTGTCAGCGACCTGCCGCCCGACTGTTCCGGAATCGTGGACTGCTTCGTTCGCAAGGGCGAACCTGCCGGCCGCCTGATAGAAACTCTCCGCGAGCTTACCAGTTGAACGGTCGGCCATGTACTTGGGTACAGCCCGGGGTTCCCGCTCCGGTGCCCAAAAAGCCAATAATGGCCCCTTTTCCCATGTATGTGGGCCGGCAACACTGGTATAGTTTGAGGCGGAGCCGTGGCCACCAGCCGCGCTGTTCTTCCTGCTCCCCGGCGGCCCACAAGACTGGGTTGCGTTTCTGGATGCGAAGTAAATTCCATCTTTGCCTCTTCCTGGCTGGATTGCTGCTGGCCGGTACCGCGGCGCACGCGGCTTCCACCTTCACTGCCCAGGAACGCCTGGGTTATAACGTGGGCGATCAATGGGAGCCGGCTACCGCTGCCGATGGCTTTGGCCACGTTTACCTGCTCTACCCGCAATACGGCGTTGTGCCCGGATGTCCCACCTGCCCCAGCCCCAGCATGATCCTTCAGGTCAGCAATGACCGCGGCCTGACCTGGTCGGCGCCGCGCATCATCGCGCCCGCCGGCGACGGCCAGTACGATCCCCAGATTGTTGTTGATCCCCTTGATCACCGCACCGTCTACGCCTCCTGGTTGCAGAATTCCAAGAGCAACACCGTGGTCGCCAAGTCATCTGATTCCGGCCAGACGTGGTCCCTGGTGGTTGCCAACCGCATAGCCAATGGCGTGGATAAGGACGTGCTGGCTGTGCGCGGCAACGATGTTTACATCGCCTACAGCCAGGCGCAAAGGCTCTGGGTTTCAGCTTCCCACGATGGCGGCCAGACTTTCTCAGCCTCCAGCCTCAACAATAATCCCCGGCTGCGTTGGCTCGCCGCGGGGGGCGCGGCCATTGATCCCGCCGGAAACGTGTATTTTGCCTGGGCGGGCTACAAACAGCGGGAAGGGATCACCGGACCTGTAAGTCTCTACTTGAGCAAGTCCAGCGACGGCGGCGCTACCTGGCAGACGTCTCTATTCGACTCCTCCGCTGCCCCTCCTGGCTGCGCCGACCACAAATGCGGCTGGGCGTTCCTGGGAGCGCAGCTGACCATCGCTTCCGACGCCGGCGGTACTCTCTATGCCTTATGGAATGCCGGGCACACCAGCGGCGGCCCGGAGCGCATCTACTTTGCCTCTTCCACCACGGCGGGCGCTTCCTGGTCGCCCCGGCAGGACGTCTCAGCCGCCCCCCTGGGCGTAGAGCATGGCTTTCCCGCGCTGGTGGCCGGCGCCGCGGGCGATGTGCGCGTGGCCTGGATGGATACCCGCTCCGCACCCTATTGGAATATCTTCTATCGCAGTTCCACCAACGGCGGCGCGACCTGGTCGGAAGAAATGCGGATGGATTCTTTTGTCGCCGGTTATAGCTACATCTCTCCCGCTGGTTTCAGTTTTCCCTTCGGAGATTATTTCCAGATGGCGATTGACGACCTGGGTCACACCCAGGTGGTTTGGGGAGAGGGGCTGAACTGGAACACCCCTGGGTCCATCTGGTACGCGCGCGGCAGATAATTCCTGGATTCACACTCGGCTCATTGAGAAATTGCGTCACGGCCGACGATCCCGTTCGGATTGAGCACTCCTTCAGGAACATTCTCGATTCAGTCCTGCGGGAAGGAACCACGCCGATGGAGTCGAAACAATTTCTCGCGTCCCGCCAAGGACCGCGTCCGAACTTCACTTCACGCGCTAAAAATCCAAAAGGCCGCCTGGCAGCGCAGGCAGCCTTTTGTTCAAGGGAGAATAGTTCTAACGGAGTTCAAAACCGTCAAAACTTTCTGGCGAAATCTTATGAGTCGCCAAAGCGGGGTGTCAAGGTTTTTTTCGAGAATAACTGCCTTACTTTTCAATAACTTACAAATTACCTGATGGCTTGCACCAGAAGCATAAAAACCGGGCACAGAGCTGATTTACCCCTGAGGATAAACCACTAACCCGTCTGCCTTCATAAGTTTAAGCCGGGTCAGCGCCAGTCTCGCAGCTTCAGGCTGATGATTTCCACGTCCTTGGAGCGATCGAAAAGGCGGTCTGGAAACAGGCGCTTCATCAACACCCGAAAACCACCAAACAGCAATCCGGCCACCAGGGAGAAGCCAATGAGAATGGCCACCAGCAGAATCACGCCCACTAACAGATTGCCGAGGTTGTTGCGCTTGCTGAAGAACGTATTCTGGTTCCAGGTAATATCGGCGTCGTAGTTGACCTGGTCAAGCAGCGACTTGGCGTCGCTGTTGGAAATCTGGCCGGAGACCAGGGCCACCAGGGGTCCGCTGCGCTTCACGCGGCTGGCGGGATCCTCCGGGCGGGAGGTGGTATGCAGGGCGGCATCAATTGCCTTGGCGTGCTCTGCCGCGATCTGCGGCGTGGGATAGGAAATCACCATGAGAGTGGCGTCGGCCTGGGAACCGGCCGAAGTCGAATATTGCGCCAGGGCCACTTCCGCCCCCTTGGCGAAATCCACCACTTGCGGCGGAATGGGAGAAGAAACATCGCTTAGTCCCACCGGTCCCATGAAGTAGCGAATGGAATTAGCGCGCCGCGCCTGTTTGGGAAGGTAGCCCAGCACCGGAGGCAGATCGCGGGCGCTGCCTGCCGGTAAAGGCAGGGAAGCAGCCAAATCACGCAATTCCGCGGCCGACATGGCCGTAACCCGGTCAAGCACCGCATCCACCACGATGTTGCCGCGCAGAAACAGCACCCGGCCATTGGCCGAGGCGGCCTGGTCGCCTATATCTTCCTTAGGCATCTCCGGCTGCTTGTAGAAGCTGAAAGCTCCAAAGGCGCCGCTGGCGTCCGCGAAGCGGGCGGCCTTCACTTTCATCATGCGGTTATCCGGCCGGACATAAGTGGCCTGTTCCATCTCGCGGAAGCCGTACTCTTTGAGCAATGGACCAAAGGCGGGATCGGCTTGGGCCGGGTCGTGGCTGATCGCGGGCGTGCCCGAAAGCCGCCAACCCGCGAATTCCCCAGGCAGAAAAGTTGTGCTCTCGGCGGGAGCAGCCCATGCCAAGGCCATGCTCGCCAGGCAAAAGGCGACGAGGATCGCTGTTTTCTTCATCCGGTTCTACGACAGGGCGGAGTAAGTCTCAGTACTGTTATTAGATTACGCCCGGCAGCCCGAAGTTTCTACTGCCGCGGGCTATTGTCCGCCGTCCTGGGCGGCGCTGCTGGCCACCTTGATGCCGCTTAACCCACTGGCATACCGGGCTATGCCCCGGTACATAGCCAGTGCGATGTGCTGCCGGTAGGCGGGGCTGCGCAGCTTGCGTTCGTCCTGCGGGTTGCTGACGAAGGAGATCTCCGCCAGGATGGAAGGCATTTTGGCGCCGATGAGCACCACGAAAGGCGCTTTCTTGACTCCCCGGTCATGAATGGCCGGAGTTCGTGCCGCTAATCCCGTGTATAAAGCGTGCTGCACGTCGGCGGCAAATTCCCGCGATTCCTCCACTTTCTCCTGTAGGGCGATGGTTTTCACCAGTTGCTGGAGTTGGTAAATGGACTGATCGGAGATGGCGTTCTCGCGCGCAGCCACCTCCAGGGCGTCGTGGGAGGTGGTGAAATTCAGATAGTAGGTTTCCACGCCGCGCGCTTCCTGGTCGTGGCTGGAGTTGGCATGAATGGAAATAAACAGGTCGGCCTGTGCCTGATTGGCGATAGCGGTGCGCGTCTCCAGGGGCACGAAGGTGTCATCGTCGCGGGTGTACACCACGTCCGCCCCCAAACGCTGCTCCAGCAACCTCCCCAAACGCATGCCGACATCGAGCACCAGG
>DATGGJ010000188.1:0-4303 GCA_035308585.1 Terriglobales bacterium | reverse complement strand
GCGCCGCACCGATTCCGCCGCCTGGTCTTCATCCACTACCAGTGCAAGATTGCGCTCGCCTTCGCCGGGACAGGCGAGGCGGACTTCAATGCCGTTCAAAGCGCGGAAAATCTGTTCCACCAGCTGGGTGCGGCGGCCGATGCGGTCGCCGAATACGCGCACGATCGCCTTGTGATTTTCGCCCTGGACTTCCGCCACGTCTCGCAGGGCGCGCTGCATCTGGCGCACGGCCTGCCTGGAGTCCGTCAGCAGAACCACCCCGTGCCGCGAAAGCGAGCACAAGTGCAGGCTGTGGCCTTCGCAGGCCTGCAGAACCTGGCTTAGGGTTTGGGCATCGGCCTGGCGGGGCAAACGGGCCTCCACAATCACAACCCCGCGCTTGGCGGTGATGGCCCGCACCGCCGGCTGCGCGCCTTCAGGCACAATGCGCGTGCCCCGGCTCTGCGGCCGGCGTGAGTTGCGCACGTAAACGGGAATGTTCTTTTGCGTGGCCGGCAGCAGCGTGGCGGGATGCAGCACCTTGGCCCCTGCCTGAGCCAGTTCCGCCGCTTCCGCGAAGCTGATGCTGGGGATGAGGCGGGCGTCGGGGCACAGCCGCGGGTCGGCGGTCATGATGCCGTCCACATCGGTCCAAATCTCCAGCGCGCGCGCGTCCAGCCCCGCGGCCACCAGGGCGGCGGAAAAGTCCGAGCCTCCCCGGCCCAAAGTGGTGGGCGTGCCCTCAGCCGTGGCGCCAATATAGCCGCCCAGCACCGGCACTCGCCCGCTCTCCAGCAGCGGTGAAAGCTGCTGGCGCAAGCGGAGGTCAGTTTCCTCGCGCAGCGGCGCGGCGCAACCATAAGCCTCATCGGTCACGATGCACTCGCGGGAGTCCAGCCAGGCGGCATCGCTGCCCTGCGCACGCAAAGCGTCAGCCAGCAAACGGCTGGAGAGAAGCTCCCCCTTGCCCACCAGGCGGTCGGCGGTGCGAGCGCTGAATTCCCCCAACGCGGCTACCCCCCGCAACAACTTCTTCGCTTCTTCGCACTCGCTCTGCAGATAACCCTGAAACGAGCCCGCAGCGGCCTGGGGCAGCAGGTCTCCCGCCATCCGGCCGTGCCGTTCCAGGATGTTCTGAAGAGTTTCCTCGGCCGCGGCTAGCCCTCCGCTTGCCGCCTGCTCCCCGGCAGCCAGCAATTGATCTGTTACCCCGGCCAGCGCACTCACGACCACCACTACAGGTTTGTCTCGTTGCGCCACAATGCCGATAACCCGGCGCAGGGCGGCGCTATCTTCCACCGAGGTGCCGCCAAACTTCAGCACCGCGGCGCCTGATAGCCGCCTTTGACCGGGTTGCTCTCCCTTTGCTGCTGCCTTGGACATCTTTGCCATCCTTCCGGCTGCCCCGAAAATTCAACGCCAATAAAAAACCCACCGCCAGATTTCGCTTCTGGCGGTGGGTTTGGGTATCTATGAGTGCTGTTTAGCTTACCCGGCTCCCTCCTCCAGAAGCGCAGTAATTCGCATGGCCATGGTTGTAATGGTCATTGTGCGGACCGCGGTCTGGATGAGGGAACTCATAAAAGCGTAGGCCACTATAACCAACAATGGCCGGTGCGGTCAAGCCCGGGCGCCAGAACTGGCAGTGACCTTGGTACTCGCCGGAACCCGCACCCCGTCCCCCGGGTTGGCAGCCCGAGCAAGTCCTACCCGCGGGATTGCAGTTGATATCAACATGTACAGGCAGTCACAGTCACCTGTGGCCGCTGTCACCGAGGCAGGCGGGGGTGGCGGGCAAAAATGAGGCATCGGTCGGCTAGACCTCTGTGGTGATGTCGTGAAAGATGCAGTTCGGGTTGCTATCTTCCTGGGCTTGGTCGTTGGATTGTGCGCGCCTGCGCCTATGGCCGCCACCGACAATCCGGGTCCCCGTAATCCAAGCGAGCCCAAAGTCCTGGTCATGAACGCCTCGCAAATCCAGGATCTCACAAAGCGTGCCCAGGCCGGCGAACCTGAAGCCCAATACATTTTGGGTTCTGCCTACCGCGGTGGCGGTCCCATCCTGGCCAAAGATTTGGCCGCCACCCTGCAGTGGTGGCAAAAAGCGGCTTTGCAGGGCCATCCCGGTGCGCAGAACGGTTTGGGCTACATGTACCAGAAGGGCGAGGGGGTAGCGCAGGACTTCTCCCAGGCCGCCAAGTGGTATCGCACAGCCGCCGAACAAGGCGATGCCGCTGCCCAGAATAACTTGGGCGGTCTTTACTACTCCGGCCAGGGAGTCCATCGCAGCTACAGCCGCGCGTTTGACTGGATCCGCAAGGCTGCCAGGCAGGGATTAGCCACCGCCGAGCACGGTCTGGCCATCATGTACCTACACGGCAAAGGCACCACCCGGAACCTGGCGGAAGCGCTCAGTCTTTATCGCCAGGCTGCGCTGCAGGGCTTGCCGCTGGCACAAAACGAACTGGGCTCCATGTACCTGCGGGGCAAAGGCGTCAGCCGCGACCCGGCGGAAGCTTTTCACTGGTTTCAGCTCGCGGCGGAGCAGTCCTTGCCCGAGGCGGAGAACAATCTTGGTTACCTCTACAGCACTGGGCAGGGCGCCAGCCGCGACTACCACGAAGCCAGCCGCTGGTTCAGCCGCGCCGCAGAACAGGGATTAACGGCGTCCCAGGTGAATCTGGGAGTTTTGTACATCAACGGCCGTGGTGTCCCCCTGGATTATGTGGAGGGGTATAAATGGCTCAGCCTGGCGGCTACCCAGGGCTCCAGAAGCGCCGCCCAAGCCAAGCAGTTCCTCAGCTCCATCATGACCGCGAAGCAGTTAGCCGCGGCCGATAACCGGGTTGCGCAATGGCGGCAGGTGCACCTGGTCTCGCCGCAGGCTGCCCCGGACCATCGGCTGCTTGTGGCCAGGTAGCGGTGGGCCATTGCTGCTCCGGCCAATTGTAAATTGCCGGACCTGCTCATATCACACCGTTGTGTGATTACGGTCATCGGCTCGGGCCCGCCCGGCAGGCGACAATAAAGTCAGACTAAAAGAGGTGGCCACATGACCGCTCTTTTCGGGCTGCTGATGGTGTGGGGAATTTTGACCACTGTCCTGGTGGTTCTGCTTATCTATCGCGGCACCTTGACCATGCAGGAGGATGACCAGTTGTTTCTCGATCCGGCTGAATCCCACATGGAAAAGGAGCAGACCGAGATCATGCAAAGGGCGGACCGGCTGGGCCCGTTTATTCGCGTCTTTGGGGCCGCCTCCGGCGTGCTGATCATAGTGATCGCCGGGGTGTGGTTCTATCAGGCAATTAGTGCGGTGCAGTGAGCCGCATCACGAATCCGTAAGCGGCTCCAGTTCCGGGCTGGGAAGCTGCGGAATGTAGTCCGCTTGGCACACCCGCTCTGTGATCTTCTGGAAGTGATAGCCCATCACCGCCAGCGTGATAGCGGTGCCAAAGGCGTGGCGATAGCGAGTGGCGGCGTCGAAAATAAACTTCCAGTAGCTGGAGCGGCCTTCGCTGAAAACGCCTTGCTTGACGAAGGAGCGCAACAGGGCGCGGTAATCGGAGAACACCCGCCGGGGCTGATACTCCGGCCGGTATCGGGCAAGAAATTTTCGCGCCCGCTCGTAGTAATTGTCCTGATCGTAGATGCGCTTCAGAATGGAGCGGTAACCCTCCACCAGCCTCCGCGGATCCATCTTGGGAATGAAATTCAGATTGCAATCGAAGTTGTCGCCATCGCCATCCTGCAACAGGCGGCCTTCCTTGCTCAGCCGCCGGTAAAGCTGGGTTCCCGGCAGGGCCTGCAGCAGGCCCACCATGGCCAGCGGAATGGCGCTCTCCTGGATAAATTCCACCTGGCGCTCGAAAATGTCCTCCGGATCGTTGTCGAAGCCCACGATGAAGCCGGCCATTACTTCCATGCCATAGCTCTGGATGCGGCGCACGCTGTCCAGCAGGCTGCGCCGCGTGTTCTGCATTTTTTGCGCTTCCTTCAGGCTGGCCTCGACCGGCGTCTCGATGCCCAGGAACACGCGGATAAAGCCGGCCTCCTTCATCATGCGCAGCAGGTCATCATCGTCGGCCAGGTTGAGCGAGGCTTCGGTGAAGAAAGTGAAGGGGCGGCCGCGGCGGGAATTCCATTCTCCCATCACGGGCAGCAGTTCCTTGACCTTCTTTTTGTTGCCGATAAAGTTGTCGTCCACCAAAAAAACCGAGCCGCGCCAGCGCCGCTCGTAAAGCTGCTCCAGTTCCGCCACCACCTGTTGCGGCAATTTGGTGCGGGGACGGCGTCCATAAATTTCGATGATGTCGCAGAATTC
>DATGGJ010000187.1:0-2687 GCA_035308585.1 Terriglobales bacterium | reverse complement strand
CCTGCGTTTCCTTTGCAGGCATTGATTATAAATAAAAGAGGCGTTCAGCAGTCAGCAGTCAGCCCGTGCAGCAACTAGCAATTAGCAGCTAGCATTTAGCACCCACACCTGAGTGCCGGTCCGAGGAGAATCGTGAAGGGCTAAGTGCTAATTGCCAGGTGCTAATGGCTTCTTTAACCCGCGTCCGCCACTATCCGCGGAATCACGGCCCGCAGCAGGGCGATGAACTGGCCCTTCACGCGTTCTCCGGTCTCCAGCACCTCTTCGTGGTTGATGGGCTTATCGAGAATGCCGGCGGCCATGTTGGTGACGCAGGAGATGGCGAGCACCTTGATCCCCATCTGCCGGGCCACGATGACCTCGGCCACCGTGCTCATGCCCACCACGTCGGCGCCGATGGTGCGCAGAAAACGGATTTCCGCCGGGGTTTCGTAGTTGGGCCCCAGCAGCGCCGCGTACACACCTTCAAAGCAGGTAATGCCCAGGCGTCGCGCTTCCTCCAGCGCGGCCTGGCGATAGGGCTTGTGGTGGGCGCGGGTCATGTCGGGAAAGCGCGGCCCAAAACGCTCGTCATTCGGGCCCAGCAGCGGGTTCCGTCCCTGCAGGTTGATGTGGTCGCTGAGCAGCACCAGGCAGCCCTGCTTGTACTCCAGGTTGATGCCGCCGGCGGCGTTGGTGAGGATGGCGGCTTTTATGCCCATGCGCCCCAGCACGCGCATGGGGAAGGCCACCTCCTGGGCCGAGTAGCCTTCGTACATGTGGACGCGGCCCTGCATGGCCGCCACCGCTACGCCGGCGCAATTGCCAATGGCCAGCACGCCCGCGTGGCCCACCGCCGTGGAGCGGGGGAAGGCGGGAATCTCCTGGTAGGGAACGCGCGTGGCCTCAGCCAGATCGTCGGCAAAGGCGCCCAGGCCCGAGCCCAGCACCACCGCGATTTTGGGGCGCAGCCTGGTTTTCGCGAGGATGAACTGCGCCGCCTGCTCGGCACGGGTGAATTCGTCGGGGATGGGAGCGATGCTCGTTTGCGGGGTAGGCATTGGTTGCTCAAAGAAGCACTTAGTAATTAGCCGTTAGCATTTAGCCCCTGAACGGTGGTTTTGCACCCTCCCAAAAATGTTCATAGGCTAAGTGCAAATTGCTGGTTTCAAAACTTCGCTTCAAACCTGTCAAATTCGCCCTCTTCCCGCCACTGCACCTGCGCCCGCTGGCTGCCGTCCAGAAACTTGCGGCAGTCCTGCGAAAGCGCAGTTTTGGCGGGTGAATCCGCCGCACACGCGTCCACGCGGCGGAAAGTGTGCGCATCCTTCCACAGGCTGGCGCCAGGCAGGAAGCTGTGCTCCAGGCTCTGCCGCGCCATGTCTTTCAGCTGCGGATAAGTCAGGTTGTAGCCCTCCACCGCACGCAGGTATTCCTGAGTCATGTCGGAGCGGGAGACGCCCTCATCATCGGTGGCCAGCGCCACCGGCACGCCGTACTTTATGTAGATGGGCAGCGGGTGCTGGTTGCCGCGTACCCCGAGAATCAGGTCGTTGCTGGTCAGGCAGATTTCCACCAGCACGTTGCGCCGGGCCATCTCCTTAATCAGGGCGATGGGGTCGGTCTCGTGCATCACGTCTACCCCATGCCCGATGCGCTCGGCATGGCCGGTCTCCACCGAATCGCGGACGTGAAAGCTTAAGCCCTGGGGCGGCACCATGCCCTGCGCCAGTTCGCCCGCGTGCAGGCTGATGTGCACCCGGGGATAGAGGCCGTGCAGGTAATCAATCATCTTCATATGCAGATGAAAATCGCGCATCGGCACGTACCAATCCTCAGGCATGACCAGGTTCAGGCCCGCCACCCGCGGGTCTGCCTGGGCCAGTTCGAAGCCGGCGAGAATCTGGGCGAACACCTGCTCGGGCGGGAGCCCGCGGAGCACTTCGAAAAGGCAGCGCACGGTGACCTGGCAGCCGGCCCGCGCCGAGGCGGTGCCGCAATGCAGATCCTGGCGCATGCGGGCTAAATCTTCATCCAGCGACTTGCGGCCGGCGGCAATCACCTCCGGCAGGCCGTTGGCCAGCAACTTCCGGCGCATCTGGGCGAAGTCGTCGCTCCAACCCACTCGTGAACCCAGGTCAATGGCCTGGCTGCGGCCCGGGCCAAACATCATCTCCAGGTAGGTGACGTGGTCTTCGGCGGCGAGCTCGGCGGCTTCCGCCAGCATGTCGCCGGTGTGGCCGGTGGCGGCGGCACCGAACTTGTAGAAGGACTCGAAGAAGTGGTCGTGGCCGGAGTCGCGCGCCGCATTCCAATCGCGCATGGAAAACGCGTCCACCAGCTGGGCATACAAGGTGGCATCCTTCAGCGCTTGGGCGGCGGGCGGCTTGCCCGCGGATTCATCGCAGGGAGGCTCGACCACGGTCATGCTGGCCCGCTCCACGCACAGGCTGTCCTGAGCCGCCCACTGGATAAAGCTCTCGGCGTAAATGCTGCCCCAAAGGTGATTGTGCAGGTCACCGCCTTTGGGCATCTGCTGCAGGAAGGCGAGCAACAGCAAAGGCTGCTGGCGCACCGACTCCAGATAGCGCGCCGTGCGCTGCTCCGGGGAAGCCTTCTGCGCGGCCAGGGGCAGCGCCAGCAAGAGCATTGTGAGAACAGTCCGTCCAAAAGCGCGATTGCGAGCAAGGTTGGTCATTTGAGTTGCA
>DATGGJ010000186.1:0-5395 GCA_035308585.1 Terriglobales bacterium | reverse complement strand
GAATGGTGATGAACGGCCCCACCCCGATCATGGTTTCCATGGTCAGAGTGGTGGCGCTGCCCAAGCCGATGCCGCGAATGAGTTCCGAGTTACCGCCTTGCTCTCTTTCGGATTGACTGGGCGCGGCGGACATGGGTCAGGAGTCAGTTGTCAGAAGACGGGAATCAGCGACCTTCGCTTCATCGCATATGCAGCACTCAGCAATCAGCGCTCAGCCCGCGAGCATTCTTTTTGTGGCGCGGGCGTCTCGCCCGAGTTCTACCTGCCGCTCGCCCCGAACTTTGGAACCTTGCAACTTCGAAACCTATTTTTCATGTCCCGCGCTGAGCAAATTCACATACAGCCGGATGGCTCCAGGAACGCCGGTGGGCAATTCCCGGAAAAACGAATACGCGTTGTAGATGTAGATGCCCTTTCCGTAGTGCGCCAGCAGCAAGCCCCCCTTCAGAGGCTGCTCCCCCGGGTCGTTCGAAGCCAGCAACGGCTGGAAATGGCTGTCCCAGTTGTCCATGAAATACAAACCGCGTTCCTGCACCCAGCCGTCAAAATCCTGACTGGTTATCTGGTTCGGATAATGGAACACCGCGGCCTGCGGCGCCAGAATTTGCACGGGCGATTGTTCCACCGTCACCCGGTCATGGCTCTCCTCCGCCGGATAGGGCGTGTACTTGCCCTCGTTGAACTGTGTGAGCTGCTGGTTGTACTGCACCATGAGCGTGCCGCCATTTTTTACGTAGTCGAGCAGGCGGGCGTTGTTGGCGCGCACGGCATCCTGCGTGTCATAGGCGCGAATACCCAGCACAATGGTGTCGTAGCGGCTCAAGTCGCCGCCGGCCAATTCCTGCGGCGAGATCGTGGTCACGTCCATGCCGATTTCGCGCAGCACCGGCGGAATGTCGTCGCCCGCGCCCATGATGTAGCCGACCTTCAGCCCTTTTGCAATCTTCACGTCCACCACGCTTACATGCTGCAAGGCGGGCTCGTAGTAATAAAAAGTGTCAATGTCGGGGCGGCTGATGGCGGCGTAGCCCTCGGAATAGGTGGCGCCGCCGGACTCGAAAACGGCGCGAATCTGCTCCCGGCTTTCCCTCATTCCCGAATGGCGTACATTGAAGATGACCTGGCGATCCTCGCCGCGGCCGGTAAAGGCGGCCTGCGCCTGCGCCGGCTCCGACTTCCAACCGGAAGGGAGTTGCAGCTCCACAGTTCCGCTGGCCGCGCCGGAAACATTGCTGCGTACGTCCACGGTCACACGGCAGCTCGCATCGGAGAGCGGCACCACCTGGGTGCTGGGATTCAACATGACGGAAAATGCCGGCCCTACCGCCAGCGTGGGGTCACGCTCCTGCCCGCCCCCCTCCTGGTAAGGCACGGTCACAGGCACCACGATGGAAGACTGCCATCCTTTGGCGCCCGCCAATTGCACGTCGTGTCCGACAAATGTAAAGCTGTGGCCCTTGCTCTGCGGCACGTAGTAGTCCGCCTCGACATGAAGAGGAGGAGGGGGCAGGGGCAAGGTCAGGTAACGCGCATCGCTGATCTGGTAAACCGCGTCTTCCGGCGAAGCACGATGGAAATAGGGCCGCGTATAGGACGCGTTCTGGGGCACACGCAGACGGAAATTGGCGTAGTAGTCTTCGCCCGGCTTTAACAGTGTGTTTTGACCCTTATAGACGCTCACAACCCAGTCCTCTCCGCCCTGCAAAAGGACGTTCTGCACTTCAATTGGTTTGTTAAATCCGTTGTGAAATTTGGCGATCGCCGTGAACACCTGGCCGGGCGAGACCACGGTGAGCGCGTCTTTCTCCGGTGGAACCGCGTTGGGCGGCCCTGAAGCTGGAGCCGCCGTGGCCCGCAATGAGGCGCCCATGGCCAGGTTGACGGCCTTCTCGCATTGTTGCTTCTTTTCCTGCAGGCGGCTCATCAGGTCCAGCCTGGCCGCCGGGCTGAGCCCCGCCTTCTCCGACTCAGAAATAGCCTGGTTCAGCACCGCCAGGGCCTGCAGCAGAGGCTCCGCCGCCCGCTCGGGGCTCTTGCGGGCTTCGTCCGATGCTTTGTTGATGCGGTCCTGAAAACCCTCCAGCTCCGCCTTCAGTTGCGGCACCTTGGACTGCTCCGAGCCCAAGCGGTCGGCCAGCGCCGGCACGCTAGTGTCAATGCCATCGAAAAAATCCTTCTCATGCGCGCCCGCGGGCAGGGGCGGCAGCACCGAGTCAAGCATCTTGTAGTAGTCGAGGTGCTGGCCGGGTTCAATGTGCCAGTAGCCCACGCCCTGCGACAGCTCGTGCCGCAGTCCCTGGATGGCGAACTGCACGTAGGACATGCCCAGCGCCGGATTCACCGCGCCGGTATCGAAAACCACCGTGTAATCTTCCCCCGGGTGGACGTTGTCGGTGTACAGCTTTTTGGCCTGCCAGGGCAGCAGACCTTCCTTGAGCTGCTCGGGAAAGCGATTGGGATCTGCGGCGGCGCGAAAGGCCTCGCGGGTCACGATGCCGGCGGCCTGATGATTGCCGTGGCCGTCGCGCGGCGCCCCTTGAAAACGCGTCACCAGCACGTCTGGCCGGTAGGTGCGAATCACCCGCACCATGTCGCCTAAAGCAACGTCGTGGCCGCCCCATTTCTGAAATGTCTCGTCGGCGCTCTTGGAAAAGCCGAAGTCCACCACTCGCGTGAAGCGCTGCTCCACCCCGTAATAGCGGTCGGCTGCCAACTGCTCCAGGGTCCGCACAATGCCCAATTCGTCAAACAGCCCGCTGCCCACCTTGTTCTGGCCGCCCTCGCCGCGATTGAGAGTCAGTAGCAAAATGCTGTCGCCCTTGCCGCGCGACTCCAGGGTCATCATCCCGCCATCCTCGTCGTCAGGATGAGCGGTAGTGTGCATCATGCGCGCTGTGGTTTTCAGTCGCAGCAGCATTTCCTTCAGTCCGGCTGCGCCCTGGTCCTGGGCCAATGGACCGGCCGGCGGCAAATGGCTGTCAGGCGCCGCCTCCTGCGCCCCCAGGGAAGAGAGGAGCAGCGCCACTCCAAAAACCAGCAGCAAAAACTTCCCTGCAGTATCGAAAGAGGTCAACGGAAATGACTTCGGCTCTGGCTGCGGACGAATAGACACGAGGATTTATCCCACCCTTGTTTCGGTCTGCTTTGTACATGATTTGCCGCCGGCAGGTAAAGCTTCAGCCTTTTCGCAAATCGCAGGCCTTAAGAATACTCCGGCCGTTGAAAGCCGCCGGCAAGGCCATGTGACCCGCTTTGCCTACTCCGCGCAAGCCTTTGCTCCACCCGTTCTGCGGGCCTGCGCAAACCATTGTTTCTGCTGGCAAACCCATGGCAGGGGAATTGCCATCCTGGGTAAATGCGTGTGTGTGACCCCGCTCCCAGGAAACCCATGAAGCGCGTTGTGCTCGTCCTTGGCCCCGCGATCCTTTTCCTCGCGGCCTTTGCTCCGGCCATGACCCAGCCGGTTCGGCAACCACTGCCATCGCTCCCGCTCGCCCTCGAGCACCACCAGCCCCGCCCTAAAGGCAAATGGTTCATGGCCAGCACCGGCCACGCCGTCTACTGCTACGGGCCGGTGATGATCGTCGGCACCTGGGACGGCGGCTTTGCCCGCGTAGCTACCATTTGCCGTGGGGGCCTACCCATGGTCAAGCTGAAGGAGTAGAGAGGCCGAAGGCCTAAGGCATTGCCGGCAGCGCCTCACGTCCGGGACGCGGACGGGGGCGTCCCCGCCATTAACGGGCGACCGTTGAAGGTCAGGCGATCGCGGGCCTTCCCATCACTCCTTCCCGTGACCACCGTCACTGGGCTAAGGTAAGGCTTCCGCCTACAGTTCCCTTTGAAGGTAACGACCCGGCGGCGGCGCCCGTGTTTTAATGAAAAGAGCTGCGGAGTTGCCGAAGCAGCAGCGGGTTGCCTGGCCTCCGGCGGCTAAAAATGTGACGCGGGAGATGCTGGTTGCATCAAATTGAGAAGACCGATTTGCTCCGGGTAGAGGGCCTCAAGAAGGTCTTTCGTTCCGGCACAGCCGACCTGGTGCTCTTTGAGAATTTGTCCTTCCGCGTGAGCCAGGGTGAAATGCTGGCTATCGTGGGCGAGTCTGGCGCAGGCAAGAGTACCTTGCTGCACATCCTCGGCGCGCTTGATGCTGCTTCTGCGGGTGACGTATACTGCGGCCACTTGCGGCTGGGATCGCTCTCTGATGATGCCGCGGCCGAGTTCCGCAATCGTGAGATCGGCTTCGTGTGGCAGTTTCATTATCTGCTGCCGGAGTTTACGGCCCTGGAAAACGTGGCCATGCCGCTGCTGCTGCGGGGAACAAACCCGCAGGAGGCAGAACGGGAATCGGCGGGCTGGCTGCGGGAAGTGGGCTTGGAAGCGCGGGCCCAGCACCGCGCCGGCGAACTCTCCGGCGGTGAGCAACAACGGGTAGCTTTGGCACGAGCTTTGATCACCAGGCCGCAGTTGTTGCTCGCCGATGAGCCCACCGGCGACCTGGATAACCGAACGGCGGAGTCGGTGTTTACCTTGATTGCCAGGTTACATAACGATTACCGGCTCACCTCTCTCCTTGTCACTCACAACTTTGCCTTTGCGCGCCGTTGTGACCGCGTTTTGCGCCTGCAGCAGGGCCGGGTTGAGGAGGTTACCCCCGAATCACTCCCAGTGTGACCAAGCGGGGCTGGACGGCGGGGTTAGAATGAGAGAGGAGAAGGACAAATTGGGCAGGACAGCGGACGAGAACGGAGCTGGAAAATCAGCTATCGCTCGCTGCCAGCAGGGGTTAGTGGCTTGCAGGGCTCTTGAGCCCGGCAGTGGCAGTCGGATTGCTTAGTTTTTAGGGATTAGGGCTCCCGGGGGAGCTTCGGGCGGCGCTCAGATCAAGGTCGCTGGCCTTGGAGAGCTTGGGAGAGGGCAGAACATGTTTGAACGGTACACGGAAAAAGCCAGGCGCGTGATCTTCTTTGCGCGCTACGAAGCCAGCCAGTTCGGCTCGCCTTACATCGAGACCGAACACCTGCTGTTGGGCTTGCTTCGCGAGGACAAGGCCCTCACCAATCGCTTCCTGCGGTCGCACGCCTCGGTGGAGTCCATCCGCAAGCAAATCGAAGGGCATACCACGATTCGGGAGAAGGTCTCCACCTCTGTGGATTTGCCGCTCAGCAATGAGTGCAAACGGGTGCTGGCCTACGCCGCCGAGGAGGCCGAGCGCCTCTCCCACAAGCACATCGGCACCGAGCACCTGCTGCTCGGGCTGCTGCGGGAAGAGAAATGCTTTGCCGCGGAAATTCTGCACGAGCGCGGCCTGCGCCTCTCCACCATTCGTGAGGAACTGGCCCGCACTACCCAGGAAAAGGCCCAGCCGCAGCGTTCCCGCGAGTCTTCCCTGCTCACC
>DATGGJ010000185.1:0-4680 GCA_035308585.1 Terriglobales bacterium | reverse complement strand
TCCTTCAAATCGGGCAGCTTGGCGGTTACCGTGCTGATGGCGGAATACGACCCCAAATGAGCATCCTGGATGATGGCATGGTTCGCCATCACTTGCAGCGCCAGGTCGGGGGCCATGCGCGGCAACCGCACCGGAGGAAGCAGTGGCGCCGGCTCGGGATGGGCGGCCACTATATTCAACGCGGGCACACTGTCGCTCAAGCCCAGAGCAGCGTGCATGGGCACAATCTGTTGTGCGACGGCGACCTTGGGAAGACCGACGGCAAGCACAAAAGCAACTAAGAAGGCTGGCACTTTACTTCGCATGAATATCGTACGTTTATATGCGATGTTGCAGGAGCTACAAAAGTATCAAAAGTAATTCCGCCGGGGAAAGCCCCTATAAAAAAATTTTACGAATTTGCCGGGGTTGCAGTTCCGCTCCTCCGGAGTTAACCCGTTGTTATGTATACAAATGGGTATACAAAAAGAAACGCCAAAGTGCTGTAACTCGTTACGCCGGTAAGAGAAAAGCCCTAGCCCAGCGCTCAGCAGAGAAAATTTGCCTGTGGCGGAGGCGCGAAGTAGTATCGGATTCCCATGCCCGAGACGAAGAATGGCAGCGCCCCGCTGGCGGGGCAGACCACCAGTACCGAAGTTTTTGCCGTGCATGGCGCCGAACCGGAAGTGCAGGCCTATGCCATGGCCAAGTATTCGCGCTCCGCCCTCTCCATGAAGGAGTCGCTGCGTGAAATCAGCAGCCAGAAAGCGGAAAAATTCCTTAACACCTTTTATTTTCAATACGGTCATCGGTCCATAGCCGATCTGGCCCACATTGCGCTGGCGGTGGAGAGGCTTTCCATTCTGGCGGCAATTGCCCTGGTGGACGAGCAGCGCTGGGACGGACAGGAGCGTTCCACCCGCTACCAGGACTTCAAGAAGAGCGGTTATTACCGGGCGGACTTTGGCGGCAATCCAACCGCGCAGCGGCTCTACACGGAAACCGTGGACGGCCTGTTCGCCGCTTATGAGGGCCTCTCCGAGCGCATGTGGCGCCACTTGATGTCAAAGACGCCCAAGCCCGTGGAGATGAAGCAGGAAGCCTACGAACGCACCCTGCGAGCGCGGGCCTTCGACGTGGCCCGCTACCTGTTGCCCCTGGCTACCATCACTTCCCTCGGCGAGATTGTCAACGCGCGCACGCTGGAGAGCCAGGTTTCCCACCTGCTTTCCCATACCCATGCGGAGGTGCGACATCTGGGTGAGTTGCTGAAGCGGGCGGCGACCGAGCCGGCCTACAACGTCAATCATGAATTGTGGCGTGTGCTGGTGGAAGACATACGACAGCTCAATCCTGCCCTGGGCGGCCGCGCGGAGGCGGAACTGCTTAAGCCAGTGCGGGTGGCCCCCACGCTGGTCAAGTATGCTGACCCTAATCCCTACGAATTAAAGACGCGGGGAGAGTTGCGCCAGGCCGCGGCGGAATTGATAAAGGGGGCGGCCATCGCTGAAGCTCGTCCGGTGGAATTGCTGGATGACGAGCCGCTGGAGGTGGAACTGGCCGCCACGCTGCTGTACGAGCATTGCCATTATCCTTACCGCCAGGTGCGGGAGGCGGTGAAAAGCGCGGGGGAGAAGCGGCGGCAGGAATTTATTGAGCTGGGCATGCGGCATCGCGGCCAGCATGACGAACTGCCGCGCGCCTTCGCCGCAGGCCAGGGGTTACGCTTCGACATCCTGATGGATATTGGCGGCTTCCGTGACATGCACCGCCACCGCCGCTGCGTACAGATTGGTCAGGGATTCACCACCGCCCACGGCTACGACGCGCCCGAGGAATTGCAGGCGGCGGGGGAAATGCCCGCTTACGACCAGGCTATGCGGCACAGTGCCCAGGCGGTGGAGCAGTTGACCAAGTTCTCAGGGAGAGAAGCCGAAGAGAACTCGCAATACGCCATTCCCCTGGGTTTCCGCAAGCGTACCCTGTTCAAAATGGACTTTGCCGAGGCGGTGTACATCTCCGAACTGCGCACCGGCCAGGCCGGGCACATTTCCTACCGCAAGATCGCCTGGGGCATGTACGAGGAAGTGGCGCGCAAACATCCGCCGCTGGCTAAGTACTTCAGGGTGCAGGACGTAAGCGAACCCGTGGATCTGCTGAAACGCTGAAATTCGGAGTGGCGTCTCCCCCGCAACCCTCTCCCCAGCCCTGCCGCCCGTCAATTTCCAGACTGCCCATTCGCGGCATAGAAGTGGTAAAGTTCCGCCCATCTAAAATTACTTTGGGGGAGAGCAATGGTGTTGGCGCAAAAATACGATGACAAACAGTCGGGCGTAGCACTGAGACGCACGGACCGGTTGACGATGGCCTTGGTTGGGATGGGGGTGATATTCGCTTCCCTGGGTCTGGGCGAAGCCGTGTATCGCCTGGTATTCCTCGATTTTGACGGAGCGACCGACCGCCTGCCCATCGAAATGCTGTTTGGGCTGGCGTTCGCCTGGATGGCTACGAAGCTGGTTAAGAGAATTTACCAATACCGCATCGAGACCTCCGCCAGAATCAAACTGATTCGGGATCGCAACTACAAGATCCGCCATGCGGCGGAAGCCATCGCGCCTCTGCATCCGAGCAATCAGCAAGCCATCCGCGTGATTCGGGAAGAAGTGACTCGAATTGAGTGGGCGTTGTCTGATCTCCTTCCCCAATAGGCCGATCCCAACGGCATCACTGACAGGAGGTATGGGATGCGGCGCTCCAGGTTAGTGGAGCGCCCCAATCTCGGCCAACGCCTATGGCGATAAGCCCCCGCGGCAGATTCAGGTGAGTGTGAGCCGCAGGCTTTTTGGCCGCCGAGTCACAGAGATAGGAAGAATTGACGATTGAGGATTCAGGGTTGACGCATAAAAGACCAGCCGCCCCCTATTTCTCCGTTAGCAGGCGAAATGCGGCCAAATGGTGCAAAACGCACAGGCAATCCGGGTCCAGCTACCTTGGCCGGAACAGCGGTTCGTGATTCGCAAAAAATTGACTCTGCGGCCTCGGCGTCTGGACGGGGGATGGTTTCTTTCTATCCACAAAATTTTCCACAAGGTTGCTGAGAGAGGTTCAGCAAAGATGTGGAAATCGGCAATTCTTGTTCGCCTTTTGTTCGCTTTTCGACTATACTCTCCCGAAGCGGGAATCCTGTGGAAATTCAGGAGCATTCTGGCGCTGACGCCAGGCTGAGCCCAGGTGTACTTTAAGTGGTAGATATCTCCCAAATCATATCTCTCCCCAACTCGGGTAGGAGCAACCTTATGGCCGACGAACGGACGGAAAAAGTGCGGGCAATTGACCTGGCGGTGTCGCAGATCGAAAAGCAGTTTGGCAAAGGCTCGATCATGCGCCTGGGCAGCAAGGAAGCGGTGGTGCCCATTTCGGTGATTTCCACCGGCTCCATCTCCCTGGACGCTGCGCTGGGCGTGGGCGGCATGCCGCGCGGCCGCGTGGTGGAGATTTTCGGGCCGGAATCGTCGGGCAAGACCACGCTGGCATTGCAGGTGGTGGCGGAGGCGCAGAAGACCGGGGGCATGGCGGCGTTCGTGGACGCTGAGCACGCGCTCGACCCTGCCTATGCCCGCAAGCTGGGGGTGGACGTTGACAACCTGCTGATTTCCCAGCCCGACTACGGCGAGCAGGCGCTGGAAATTGCCGAGGCGCTGGTGCGCTCGAACGCCATTGACGTGCTGGTGGTGGACTCGGTGGCGGCGCTGGTGCCCAAGGCCGAATTGGAAGGGGAGATGGGCGACAGCCACATGGGCCTGCAGGCGCGGCTGATGTCGCAGGCGCTGCGCAAGCTCACCGGCATTGTTTCCAAGTCGCGCACCTGCATGATTTTCATCAACCAGATCCGGGAGAAGATCGGGGTCATGTTCGGCAATCCGGAGACCACCACCGGGGGGCGGGCGCTGAAGTTTTATTCCTCCATCCGGGCGGACATCCGCCGCATCGCCGCCATCAAGGAGGGCGACCTGGTGGTGGGCTCGCGCACCCGGGTGAAAGTGGTGAAAAACAAGGTGGCGGCGCCTTTCCGGGAGTGCGAGTTCGACATCATGTACGGCGAAGGCATTTCCCGCGAAGGCGACCTGATTGATCTGGCGGTGAACCACAACGTGGTGGAGAAGTCGGGCGCCTGGTTCAGCTACAAGGGCGAGCGCATCGGACAGGGGCGGGAGAACGCGCGCACGTTCCTGAAAGAGAACAAGGACATTACGGTCAAGATCGAAACCGAGGTGCGCAAGGCGCTGGGCCTGCTGAAGGAGCCTACCAATGGCGCGGCGGAGAAAGAGAAAGCGCCGGTTGCGCCTCCGCCACCCGCCAGCCGCACCGTGGCCATGCCCGCGGCCCGGCGGTAACCTCTTGGCCTGAAGGAGATATTTCTCTAAAGCCGCCCGATTTCGGGCGGCTTTTGTTTGCGTTGATGTTTCCGAAGCGTTCGGGAATCCGGGCCCTGCCGGAAAAGCAAGGGGAGCGTTGTATCGCTTGCTATCATTAACTCCATAAGTATTATTCCAATTGTTATCTCGCGGCCCACCCTGCACCGGATACGGTGCTTTATTTCTTGACATAAGTTCCAAATGTGCTACTTTGCCGCACCACGGCCACAGCACCTTCTGGAGTGCATTATGAATTTCTCAAAGAAGCTAATTCTGGCCGGCCTCG
>DATGGJ010000184.1:0-18959 GCA_035308585.1 Terriglobales bacterium | reverse complement strand
GCGCGCACCTTCAAGGAGAGGCTGGACCTGGTAAAGGCCCGCGGCCTGGAAGGCTTCTGTTCGTGGGTTTTGGGGCAGGAGGACCCGGCGATATGGGACCAGCTGCCCAGCCATCCATAACGCCCCGTCATTTTCTGGGATAGTCGTCCGCCATGGCGGGGGTTGAATTGCCGAACGTTGGGGTGCTGAAGTACTGCGGGCGCGCTTTTTGCCACTCCGTCATGCTCAGGCCTGAGGGATCGTAGAGAATGCGCCCCGCGCGCACGGTCATGCGGGCCACCAGTTTCACATTGCCGTCCATGCGGGCGTAGCCGCAGTCAATGTAGCCGAACTTTCCGTGCTGTTCCTCCAGCACGGCAATGTCCGCTTCCTTGCCGGGCGAAAGCGTTCCCAACTCCGGCCTATGAATCTCGCGAGCGGGATTCACGGTAGTCCGCTGGATCACATCTTCCAGGGGCACGCCCATGGAGAGAAATTTGGACATCACGTTGGCCATGCTCAGAATGGTGAAATTCTCGATGTGCAGGTCGGTGGAGAACGAGTCGGGGATGAACCCCTGTCTGACGGCAGGCACCGCGTTGCGAAACCAGAAGCTGCCCGCGCCATGGCCCACGTCGAAAATGACGCCACGTTTCCTTGCTTCCTCCATGATGGGATTAAGTTTTCCGTCAGGCAACAGGATGGGGAACTGCTGGGCAAAGACGTGGGTGTGAATGTCGCCGGGGCGCATTTTTTTCAGGATGAGGTCGGCATAGGTGCGCTGGGGGCGAGGCCAGAAATCAACCATCACCGGCACGTTCACCGCTTGGGCGCATTCCTCGGCGCGGTCCACCGCGGCCCAGGGCGTGTGCTCGGCGTCCCAGGGCTTCTCTGTCCAATAGTGAGCAGTCTTCACCCCAACGATGATGTCCGGGTACTTGCGGATCATGGCTTCACAGCGCTTGGGGTCCATTTCATCCACGGTCTGTTCCAGCCCGCCCTGCATGCCGTTGCCAACGATGTTGAGGAAAGCCAGGACGCGCACTTTGGCGTGGTCAATGACCTCCTGCTTTTCCTGCACGAACGTTTCCGCGCCGGAACTGCCCGCGTCCACGATGGTGGTGACGCCCGATTGCAGCGCCAGGTCTGGGAGTATGCCTAGAGGCTCGTCGTGCGAACGCGCCTCCTGGGCAAACCAGTTCAGCGGCGCTCCGCCGTGGCCGATGTGATAGTGAATATCAATAAGGCCGGGTGTGACGTAGAGGCCGGAAACGTCTACCACCTTCTTCGCCTGGCTTGAGGGAATGTTCTTGGCCACGGCCGCGATTTGATTGCCGGAGACGGCCACATCCATGATGCCGTCGAGATGATTGGCGGGATCAATGACGTGGCCGCCTTTCAGCAGCAGGTCATAACCCCCAGCCTGGGCCCACAAACCTCCACTGAGAGCGACTATGATTGCCAGCTGTGCGATTGCAGGTTTCATGCCGTGCCACATGAGTTCACCCCGTTTCCCGGAATTGATTGGTTGCGCCGATTGAAGCGGCGTTGCGAAAGTGTAATCACACCGGAGCAGGATTGCCAGTGGCGCTCGCGAAAGCGTGCTCTTGAAAACGGTGGGAACGATGTCGTAGCCTGTGCACCTGCCCGTCACAACTGACTTTTGGGGAGCCTTGCAAATGGATAGGCGCACCTTCATCAAAGGAACTTGTCTGGGGACGGCCGGTCTGCTGGTCGAGCGCCTGGATGCAAGCGCCCAACGCGACCTGGCCATGCCGCAAGCGCCGCCCATCCTGGTGCATGGGCTGACGCCGCACAAATCGTCGCCGCTGGGAATGCCCGGACTGTTCCCGGGCAGGGTGGTGGAGATTCACGACTCCAGGTCCATCGTGCGAAATCATGTTTCCCAGGATGTTGTGCACCCCATGCTGGAACAGGGGATGAAGGAACTGACCGGGGAGCGCTCTGCGCGCGATGCCTGGGCAAAGTTCGTCCAGCCGGCCGACGTGGTAGGCATCAAAATTAATCCATCGGGAGCGCCGGCCTGCTCGTCGTCTCCGGAGCTTGTGCGCGAGATCGTTATGGCACTGCAGGCGGTTGGCGTGCCTCTGCGGAACATCGTTGTATGGGACCGCTACTCCTACGAAATGGACATTGCCAGTTGCCGCACCACACTGCCTCCGGGAGTGCGGGTGATGGGCATCGAGAACGGGGTTCGCGACCTTTCCGGGTACGACCTGAACGTTTACTGCCAGGCGAACTTCTTTGGCGAGTGGGAGACGCGTTCTTACATGGCAAGTGTTGTCACCCAGGGCGTGGACAAGATCATCAACGTTCCTACCACCAAGGACCACTCGGCGGCGGGGGTGACCGGATGCCTGAAGAACCTGGGCTACGGCTCATTCAACAATGTGGCCCGCTCGCATCGCCCGCCGTATTCATTTACCGATCCTCTGATCGGAATGATGTGCTCAGCCGAGCCGCTGCGGACAAAAGCGGTTTTGCACATCATGGATGGCATGCGCCAGGTGTGGCACGGGGGACCGCTCACGCAGGTGCAGGATTTTATTGACCAGACGGGGACGATTTATGTCGGCACCGATCCGGTGGCGCTCGACACGGTGGAACTGCAGGCCATCGAGGAAAAACGAAGGGAAAAGGGCGCACCCTCGCTATGGGAACACGATCCCGCCAGCATCACCAGCAACAACGAGGAGTTTTTTCACAACCCCAACAAGAACCTGTTCTATCGCCGGCCGGGGCACATTGCGGCAGCGGGCAAACTGGGATTGGGAATCGCGGACCCAGGGCGCATCGAACATCGCCGCATGGTGCTCGGATAATGTGAATGATGGCGGACTCCACACAGACGCCGGCCACGGTTGAAGGGGACAGCGAGTGGATCACTCTGCTGAAAGATGCGGCGCGGAGCGGAGGGCAGGGCAGGCGGCCTGCGCGCCCGCCTTCGCGTCTGCGGTGGCGGTTGCGGGTGGCGAGAGCGATCCGTTCCTCTCCCATCCTGCGGAACGGCATGCTTTACGTGGCGGCAGTGGACGGTAATCTGCACGCGATTGATGCCGTCAGCGCGAAGACGAAGTGGAAGTTTCAGGCGCCGGGCAAAATCCACGGCACGCCATCTTTCTCCGGTAATGCCATACTGCTGGGATGTGACGATGGCAAGGTGTATGCGATTGAATCCGAAACGGGGGCCAAAGTGTGGGAGGCGGCATCCTCCGGCGAGGTGTGGACTTCTCCGGTAGTTCGCCAGGGAGTTGCATTCTTCGGCAGCGCGGACGCGTGCGTATACGCAGTGAACGTGAGCACCGGCGAACAGCGCTGGCGCAGGCAGTTGGGCGGCAGGATTTATTCCACGCCGTTCAGCGCCGGCGAAAATATTTACCTTGGGTGCGGAGATGGCAAAGTTTATTGCCTTAATGCTGGCTCCGGCGCAATCGTGTGGAGCACGCCCACGGAGAATGGAATTGACTGCTCTCCGGTCCTGGCGGCCGAATTGGTACTGATCGGCTCGGAAGATTTTTACTTGTATGCGCTGGATGCGGCAAGCGGCGCGCTGCGCTGGAAGTACGGGACTGGACTGGGCATTGTATCCTCGCCCGCGGTCGGCGATGGCGCGGTTTTTTTTGGCAGCAAGGACGGTTATCTTTACGCCGTGGAAATCCGGAATGGCAGGCTGCGCTGGAGGGTGCAGGCGGGGGAAGCGGTCACCGCTCCACCGGTTTTTGCCGGCAGTACGGTTTGCATTCAGGCAGGAGGCACCGGCGCTCTCGACAGTGCTTCCGGCAAGCTGCTGTGGAGAGCAGGACTAGGCGGAGCGGTGCAATCAACTCCGGTGCTGACTGAAACCGGGATTTACCTGGCGGGAATGGATGGCGAGCTTTATGCGCTGGAATAGAGTGGCAGTTGCGGCCCTTGTGTTGGCGGGGCTGCAGTCCGCGCCCGCAAAAAGTCGCCAGGGGACTATTGTTCCGGTTCACCAGCGCAAGTATGCAATGGGAACGGTGTTCGACATTGTGGCTTATGGGAATTCGCCAGAGCGCGCGTCTGCTGCCATAGAGAAGGCATTTGCGGAGATTGCGCGCCTGGATGAGGTAATGAGCAATTTCAAGCCCGAGAGCGACCTCAGCCGCCTCAACCGGAGCGCTCATTTCCACGTGGAAAATGTTGTACCCGACCTTTACCGCGTGGTGGCCGAGTCGTTGCCCTATTCCCGGATGTCGGCGGGGAAGTTTGACATCACCGTGGGCCCGCTGTCCGATCTTTGGAAAGCGGCGTTGCGGGGCGGGCCGATTCCCTCGGCCTCACAACTCGCCAATATAGAGCCGTGCGTCGGCTACACAAAGATCCACATGGTTCCGCCGAGTGGCATTGAGTTCCTCTCGCCCTGCCTGCAGATTGACCTGGGAGCCATTGGCAAGGGCTATGCCGTGGACAGAGCGGTGGAAATTCTGAAAGCCCAGGGCATCCGTTGCGCGCTGGTGAATGCGGGAGGAAGCACGATATACGGAATGGGAGCGCCCCCTGGACAGGCGGGCTGGGCGGTAACTCTGCGGGACCCTTCGCATCGGGTGGGCGCGGAGGTCAGCCTGCACAATAACGCGGTTTCCACATCCGAGCAAACCGCGCCCAGCCTGCTGGAAAGCAAACGAGCAGGCCACATCGTTGATCCGCGAACCGGCCTGCCGGTAGATACCAGGTTTGCCGTCAGTGTGCTGGCGGAAAATGCAACTGCCGCTGACGCTCTCTCCACTACGCTCCTGCTGGTCGGACCGGAAGAGGGCCGGCGGTTGGTAGCGAAGACCAGTCGAACAGCGGCAATTTGGATTGCACCTGAAGGCCGGGCCATCACCGCATCGAGCGGGCCGCTGATCTCCCTGCAGACCACCAACACGTTCACTCCGGGCGGTTCCCGGTGAAGAGAACGCATTCCACAATAGCCTTGGTTGTCGCGTTCGTGCTGTTCGCGGCTCCATCCTGGGGCAGAGTGTTGCTGCGCTGGACGCAGCCGGCTGTGCCCGCGAGAGAAGTTCTGGGCTTAGACAGCCTGGTGATTCCGGGGGGGCCGAACGAGGCCGCGGTAGCGAACCAGGCTCGCCAAAAGGGTTACCGCGTTTACATTGAGGTCGCTTTGCAGAAAGCTTCCGGGATGGGCAACTCCACGCAGGGAGTATCGGGCATTATCCTGGATCCCGGCGAAGCAACGCAGGTTCAGGCGGAGGCAGCAGCGGCAAAAATGCGGCTGATTCATCCCGGGATTCCGATTCTTGTGGCTGACCGCAGCGCCAAAGAGCCGCAGATGCGCGGGCACTCCATCGTAAGCAGCGATGGTGTTTTGGAAGCATCCAGTCCCACGGAGCAACCCTGGCTGGACTGCAACCTGGCCCTGGTTCGCTACGATCGGATTTTGCATCCCGTTCAGGTTCCGATGTACCAGTTCGACTGGGAACTGTCAGAGCCCCTGCAACAGCGGGAGGGACCGGGCGCGGCGGCTTACGCGCTGGCCGTCGCCGAGGCGGGAGCATTTCATGCCGACGTAATTCTGAACGTGCGCGAGGACCTGCAAACCCGGCTGGCGCGGGGCGAGGCTGGGGCACTGGCCTTCTGGGAACGGGTGAAGCCCTATCTGCAGTTTGCCCAAAGTAGTCCCGCAAAGCTGCAGCCACAGGCTGATATCGGAGTCGTGGCAGACAGTGGTTACGATTGGTTTGAGCCGGCAAACCTGATGGCTCGCCACAACCTCCCGTTCCGGATTTTAATGCCCGATAAGCTGAAGGGTGACGCGCTCCACGGCCTCAATCTGCTCGTGATATTTGCCGCCCCGGACCAAGATGCTATAGGGGCGATCGCAACGTTCGCCTCCCGCGGCGGCACCGCCGTTCTGGTAAATCCGAAGGGCGCGTACCCCTGGCACTCCGCACGACCAAGCCGAAGCAGCGACGCAGCGGCGGATTATGCCGTAGGCAAGGGAAGAGTCATCGAACTGCTCAAGCCGGTGGATGATCCGGATACTTTTGCCGGCGATATCCGCCGTTTGATGGACAAGGGCGTTCCATTGATCAGCCTGTGGAACGCACTGACGACGATCGCGGTTCCCTACCAAAGGCCGAATTCCGCTGACCTGGTTGTGGAACTGGTGAACTACGCGCAGGACCCATTGCCGGTACAGATACAAGTAAAAGGCATATTTTCTTCCATCCGCTACGAGAGCCCGGAAGATGGCTGCTGCCGCAAACTGAAGGGGGTGCAAGAAAAGGGGTCCACCGAATTCGTGGTTCCCAGATTGGCCACCGCCGCTCGTGTTTACCTGAGTGCCGCGCCAGATGAGAAACGTCAGGGCGCAACTGTACCAGATCCTTAGACTCGCCCACGGCTCTCGCTGCGTCGCTTGGTAGCGCAACGCGGAGCGCGTGCCGGTGAAGGAGGAACATGAAATTGACGAAGCGGCCATTCGCGTTTGTGCTGGCTGTCCTTTTTTGTTTGCCGGCGGTAGCGTCAGCTCAGCGCCCGCCTCAGAAGACGACTCCGAAGGCATATTGGGTTTACCTGGGCACCTACACCGGACCGAAGAGCAAGGGCATTTACAGTTATCGTTTCAGCGAGTCTCCAGGCCGCGCGGCTCCGGTGGGGTTAGCCGCGGAAACTACGAACCCATCCTTTTTGGCTATCTCTCCCAATCAGCGGTTTCTCTTTGCGGTGAATGAAGTAGCCGATTACGAGGGCGGAAAGAGCGGTGCGGTCAGTTCATTTGCCATTGACCACAAGACAGGCAAACTCACCTTGGTCAGCCAAGTTTCATCCCGCGGGCCCGGGCCTTGCTACCTGTCGCTCGATATGATGGGCCACTTTGTTCTGGTTGCCAACTACGATGGGGGCAGCGTGGCCGCTCTTCCCGTTCTCCAGGATGGCCGACTGGGCAACGCCTCAGCTTTTGTGCAGCATGCCGGGCACAGCGTGAATCCCCAGCGGCAGGAGGGCCCGCACGCGCACTGCATTGAGACTGACCGCAGCGACCGCCATGCCATCGCCGCCGACCTGGGTCTCGACCGTTTGCTGGTCTATCACTTCGATTCTAAAACCGGGGCGCTGACGCCCAATCAACCGCCTTTTGCGGAAGTGAAGCCGGGCTCCGGACCCCGCCATTTTGCCTTCGATCCCACCGGCCGATTCCTCTATCTGGTGGATGAAATGGGCTCCACGATTTATGCCTTTTCCTACGATTCCAACAAGGGCGTCCTGCGGCCACTGCAAAGCATTTCAAGTCTGCCGAAGTCATTTAAAGGCGAGAACTACGCCGCGGAAATCGCGGTGCATCCTTCGGGCAAGTTTCTCTATGCTTCCAACCGGGGGCACGACTCCATCGCGGTCTTTGCCATTGATCCCGCCAGACACACGCTCAGGCCCCTGGAGGATGTTCCGACTCAGGGAAAATTCCCGCGCAGCTTTGGCATCACTCCCGACGGGACCTATATGTTCGTCGCCAACCAGAAGTCCGACAACGTAGTCATCTTTCGCATTGACCAGAAAAGCGGGCGGCTGACCCCAACCGGGCAGTCGCTGGCGGTGACTTCTCCGGTATGCGTTAAATTCGTGTCCGCTGAATAGTTGATCAGCCTTCACCCATTGGCGCCCTTGCCACAGCCGGTTGAGCGCCCGGGATGTTCTGGCCCAGGGTGCGTGCGGGATCCACAAATAACCAGGCCAGGGCGCCCACACCGCAGAGTGCAGCGGCTACAAGAAAGGAAGCTGTCCAGCCGAACCGGGCGGCAATTGCGGGAGTTAAAGAAGCGGTGAGCGCCCCGCCCAACTGCGCCCCCATATTCATGAAGCCGGAAACCGAACCCGAGGAAGCGCCGGCAATGTCCGCCGTGACCGACCAGAAGGAACTCTGGGAAAGGTAGAGAGCGCCAGCCCCTCCGGCGAGCACCACGCTGGCCAATCGCGCGCTGCCGACCTCGGAGCCGAACACCAAAAAACCAGCCGCCATGGCGATGGACACGGCCGCCACGGCGCATCTTCCTACGCGGGCGCCGCGCCAGCGGGTAAGGCGGTCACTGATCAGCCCGCCGAGCGGACAGCAGGCGGCCATGGCCAGGAAGGGAAGCATGGCATAGAAGGCGCTCGCCTTCAGATTCAAACCGCGCACGGTGGCCAGATAAATGTAAAACCAGCTGAAGAAAATCCAAGCCACGTAGCCGTAACAGAAATAGCTCAGGGTAACCGCCATTACATCCCGGCTCCTCAGCATGGTGAACCAGGAGACAAGCGCTCCGCTTTGGTCTCGAACTTTTGCGGAGTTGTTGCTCGCGTCGTCTCTTGGCAGGCTGAGCCCGGAGTTGATGGTGTGCAACTCGGCTTGCGAAACTCGCGGGTGCTGGTCAGGACGATCACGAGCGATGAGATACCACACCGTGCCGCTGGCGAAGCCGATTACGGCACAGACCCAGAAGGAAGCGCGCCAGCCGTGATGCAGCATGATGTAGGTGACCAATGGGGGAGTGAAGCCGGCTCCCGCGCCTACGCCGGCAAAGATCCACCCGTTGGCGATGCCGCGCTCCTGGGTAGGTATCCAGCGCGCGACGAACTGGTTGGAGGCGGGATAGATTACCGCCTCGCCTGCGCCCAGTAGGAAGCGGACAGCGATAAACAGGACCAGAGCGGCGGCGATGCCGGAGGGCACGGCCGCGGTCAGGGCGGTGAAAATTCCCCACCACAACACCCCCGCGGCCAGCACCCGCCGCGGTCCCAGGCGATCCGCCAGACGCCCACCCACGGTTTGAAACAGCGCATACCCGACCAGGAAAGAGCTGAATATCCATCCCAGTTCAACGTTGGTGAAGCGGTACTCTCCGCGAATGGAACTTCCCGCAATGGAAATATTTACCCGGTCTAGAAAAGCCACCGAGCTCAAAACAAAAAGCCAGAAAACCAGCAGGAAGCGTACGCGGCTTGTGGTCTGGAGAGGCAGCTTGGGGCTCCTTATTTCCAGAATGCTGTTGCTGGTGGGGTTTAGCGCACGGGCATGCGCAACTTTGACCCCTTTTGCTGCAGCCACTGGTTGAACTGCTCGATCATGACTTTCGTCCACTTGCCGTCAATCTGGCCGGGCGTGTATTTGCCTTCGCGCAGCATCATGTGGCCCCAGTCATCCACCATGTGGTCCATCTCGGTATCGTCGGCAACTTTTTCGGCCAACTGTGGAGGTACAAACGTGAGGCCTTCGGGATCTCCGATGGCAATATCTCCAGGCATCACGGTCACGCTGCCGATGCGGATGGGGACATTGATGCCCATCAGGGTAACCTGCTCCAGCGCGGAAGGGTCCACGCCGCGCACAAATACCTGGAAGCCCGGAATTTGCTGGATTCCGGTAACATCGCGGACCGAGCCGTCCACAATCAGGCCATTATGGCTCTTGGAAAAGATTGAGGTGGAGAGATTGTCTCCGGCAAAAGTTCCGTAGCGGATTTTCCCGAACAGATCCACCACCAGGACGTCACCCGGCTTTAGGGTGTCAATGACCCATGAATTCTGCCCTCCGATTCTGCCTTCCTTCCTGCCGTTGGCCTCCACCACGGCATCAACGTCCGGACGCCGAGGCATAAAAACAGCAGTCACCACGCGCCCGACCAGCCTTTCGCCGGGATTGATGACCTTCCAGTTGCCCTCGAACTGGTTGCGGTAGCCGGAATCCTGCAAAACGTCCCAGGCTTCGTCCGCGGTTACATTCTTCAACCGTTGCAGCACCGCGTCGGGCACGCGGGGCCTGCCATCGGGGAAGCGGTCGCCGTGCCACTGGGGAGTGAAGGCGACGCGCTGTTCCGCGGAGAACAACCCCAATTGAGCATGGGCCGGTACCAGCCACGCCCCGGCGATAAGCAGAATGGCAACTGCGAAGCTCTTTGTCATAGTTCAGCCAGGAAGAGCCCTCACTCTCAGGCGGAATGGGCGCGGAACAGTTGCACCAGTCGGTCCGCGATAATTTTGTTTTCGCCCGGTTGCAGCATGAACGAATTCATGGCCAATCCAATCTCGGTTGTGGCCAGGATAATCGAGGGTTTGGACTCCTTCAAAGCATTCGAAGCCTGGTCGGGAGTGAGAGAAATGCGGCGCGGGTCCCAGTTGATTTGCATATGGGGCACGTGATTGGCGATGTCGGGAACAAAATAAGCGGTGCTGACGCCCGCGACCCGGGTGATCTGGCGGGAAACCGCGTCCAGCTGGCTCCACCATTCGCGGGTTATGGCTTCATGGTTCTGATTAAGAAAAAGTTCCAGCGCCTTGACCATGCCCACAATTTCTTCCTTGCCGATCTTCTGGCCCCGTCCCAGGGTATCCTCGTGCGGGCTGTTGTTAAGCAGGGCATAGTGGACCAGGTCTTGCTTTCCCAGCAGGAGCCCGGCACACTGGGGACCGCGCAGGGCTTTGCCTCCGCTGAACGCGATCAGGTCGTAGCCCATGTTGGCATAGTCCCAGAGATGGGAAACCGGGGGCGTATCAGCCGCCGCATCAATGAAGGTAGGAATTTTGTACTCTGCCGCCAGTTTCACCCACTCGTCCACTTTGATCTGGCCGGCCGCATTGGCGAAATTGGTGAAATGCATCATAGCGGTGCGGGGATTCACCGCCCGGCGCAGTTCGTCAGGCGTTTCGATCTCGATCAGCTTGATGCCGGTGGCGCGAAGCTGGTGATCAAAAGCGTTGCGGTGGGTTTTCTGGATGATGACCTCAGACTTCATGCCGGTCAGGTCAGGCAAGCGCTGAATTAGGGTTGGATTATCGCCGGTAAGAATCCCGGCAAGCCCGGACTGCATGGCGCCAGCGGCGCCAGAAGTTACGATGGCGGAATAGCCCTGGGGAAGCTTCAGCATGGCGGCGATTTTTTTGCCGGCAGCCTCTTCCAGTTCGACAATGTTCACAAAGTGGCGTCCCGCCTCGGCCATCACCGCCTCAACTTCGGGCGGTATCAGCGAGCCGCCCAGGTAGGTCATGGTGCCCTGGCCGTTGATGACGGTGGTCACGCCCAGTTCCTCGTAAACATTGCCGGATGCGCCGAACCCGCTAATCCTGGCGCCGCCACCGCCGCGCGGCTGCGGCTCACCCAGCAATTTCACCCCACTGAAAGCGGAGCCGGCAATTACCCCAAGCGTGCCCAGAAAACTGCGACGATTCCATTTGTCACGAAGTGCCATCAATGATTCTCCTCTCTTCACTTCCGGGTTACGGCGGCGATGCAGTTGATTTCCAGAAGCGAATGACCCGGCACGCCCGCCACCGCGATGGTGGTGCGCGCCGGCCCGCCGTTTGGAAAATAGGTCTTGAACACCTGGTTCATGCCATCATAGTCGTCAAGCTTGGCAAGATAAACCGTCAGTTGCAGGATGCTGTCCATGGTGCCGCCCCCGGCCTCCACCAGCTTCTTGACGTTGTCCATCACCTTGCGGGTGTGGCTTTCTATATTATTGTGCTGGACAGCCCCGGCATCGTTGGCGCCCTGGCCGGAGATATAGATCAAACCGTTGTGGACGATCAACGAGGTGATCATCTGCTTGCCGCTGGCCGGCTTGCCGTCGTAATCAAGCTTCTGAACGCCATTCGCGACCTGCGCTTCCGCATTTCTGGCCAGACCCACTCCGCCTGCTAACCCGGCGGCGGAGAGAATGGAACCCAATCCAAAACCAAACTTCCTTCTTGTGAGCTGTGCTGCCATAGTGTCCTCCCTCTGAAGTAGCGTTCATAAATCTGAAACCATGCTGCTGATCAAGGCAAAGCAAAAGTAAAAATATCGCTGCCGGCGGCAATGGCCACGTACTGCTTCCCGTTGATGGCATAGGTCATGGGTGAAGCATGCAGAGTCTGGCCGGTGTTGAAGTGCCACAGCGGCTTTCCCGACCCGGCATCCACGGCTTCGAATGATTCCGCATCGTCTCCAAAAAATACCAGTCCTCCCGCGGTGGCCAGAGTTCCCCCCGCGGAATGGCCGCGCCCAACCTGCTTATACCTCCAGGCAATCTTGCCGGTTCTTAAGTCGTAAGCGAGCAAGGATTTCTGCGCATGCTCGCCGGGAATTCTCCGCACCCCGGTGGAATAATAGGTCCGTCCTGGGGCAAAGGATTGTGGTTTGGTGAAATACAGCTCGCAATCCTCGAGCGCCAGAAAATACAGAAGCCCGGTGGCGGGATTATACGAGGGAGAAAACCAGTTTGTGGCTCCCGCATAACTCGGGCATATGCGTGTGCCGTTGGCGGTCGGCTCTATGCCGGTGCGAATGGGGCGGCCCTGCGAATCCACACCATGCGCCCAGTTGAGCTTGTCCACAAACGGAGTTGCCGACAGAAACTGCCCATTGCTGCGATCCAGCAGGTATACATAACCGTTGCGATTGGCTTGCAGGAGCAGCTTCCGTGCGTGCCCTTTGTAAGCGGCATCGAGCAGCACCAGGGTCTCGGTGGCGTCGTAATCGAACAGATCATGAGGAGTGAACTGGAAATGCCATTTGAGTTTTCCGGTATCGGGATCGAGCGCCAGCACACAGTCGGTATAAAGGTCGTCGCCCGGGCGAACGCTGCCATCGAAGTCAGGAGAGGGATTGCTGGTAGTCCAGTAGAGCGTGTTCAGTTTCGGATCGTAACTGCCGGGCATCCACGTGGTCCCGCCGCCACGCAGAAAACTCTTGCCCGGCCAACTGGAGGAGCCAGGCTCGCCCGGAGACGGAATGGTCCAGAAGCGCCACGCCAGCTTGCCGGTGCGGGCGTCGAAGGCGGCGAGAAACCCGCGCACGCCATCATCGCCGCCCGAAGTTCCAACCATCACTTTATCGCGGACCACCAGAGGCGCGCTGGTGGCGCCATAATTTCCCGGCGGGGCATAGGAGACATCCCAGAGCAGGTGGCCGGAACGGGCGTCCAGGCAGAGCAGGTGGGCATTGTCGGTTTCCACGTAGACTCTGGAGCGCCACAGCGCCACTCCGCGGCTTACGTGCTGTGCGGCATCATCTATCAACCCTTCGCTGATGGGGCGGCTGTAGCGCCAAATCACGCGGCCAGTCCGGCCATCCAGGGCAAAGGTGTCATTGGCGGCGGTAACCAGCATGATGCCGTTGACCACGGCGGGCGTGACTTCCAGGACGCTGGGCAGCGGAGAATGAAATACCCACTGCGCACGCAACTGGGAAACGTCACCGGTATTGATCTGATCCAGGCTGCTATACCGCCGGCCCGTATAATCGCCGTTATAGGAAACCCAGTTGGCGGCTACCGGCTGGGCCAGCAGATCCGCGGGCTGAACGTCCATGACGGCTGAAATCGCCGACGTGCTCTGAGAGACCGCCATAGGGCACAGCGATGCGCAAAGAAGCGCCATCCAACACAAACTGCGCAGATGCTTCCTGGAGCCCAGGGTTGTTGCTACCGGCATCGAATTGATTCTTGCCTGGATGTGGTTTGGCATTGGCCTCATCACCGGCCGCAATCACAGGCGTCCAAACTTGCGGATGGCTTCACCGAGCGACTTGTATTTTTCGATGTAGGAATACATCGAGTGTTCCTTGAAGTCCATTTCTTCGGCCAAGGCCAGAACGGACTGGGCCTTGGCGCGCGGAACTATGACCACGCCATCGGAATCGGCAACCACGATATCATCCGGATTGACGGTGACGCCGTCGCAAACCACGGGAATGTTGGCGCCGGCAAAGCGGTAGTGTCCCACCGACGTGGAGGGAACGACGCCGGTGGCGAACACTGGAAAGTTGATCTTGCGAAGCTGCGGCAGGTCGCGGACGCCTCCATCAATGATGGCGCCCGAAAAATCCCTTGCTGCCATCGCCGTCCCCATTAATCCGCCCATGCCGGCAATGTTGGCGCCGTCCTCGACCACCATGACATAAACTGATCCGGCTTTGCCCTGGTCAATGGCGGCCACCATGCCGCTGAGCGCTTGGGGATCGCGGTTCCCCTCGTCCTTCTTCAGCAATACGGTAAGGGCAGACCCTGCGAACTTGGCGGAAAAGATGGGAAGCATGTGATGCGTCATGTACATTTTCCTTCCGGTGATCTGCTCGACCGCGTCGGAAACCGAAGCAACTTCGACGTGCCGGAATCCGTCGAGCAGGGCCCGGCCAGCATCGGGAGAAGAAATGGCCGGAGATTGGGCGTATTCCACGGCACCGGCCAGAGCCGCCAGTGCCAGCATCAACAGCAACAGGCATGGCCCTGTAATTCGCCTTGTCCCTGCTGCAAAAGAAAATTTGTTCATGAACCCTCCAGGTTGTATATATGTGCGCGGACTCTACCATCGTTTTGCGGTGTGTGAAAGAGCAGGCCGGGAACCGCTTCTGGCCGCAAAGGAGAAATTAAAGATGAAGGCGCCATTTGTGAACTCCGCAGTCCTGGCTCTGGCAGCTTTAGCGTTCTTGTGCATGCCTTTCGTACAACCTGGTTACGCCCAGCAGAAGAAGGTCATAGCTGGGGGCGAAGGTCTTCCATTCAGTGACGGCATAGTAGTTGGCAATACGCTCTACATTTCCGGGCAGCAGGGAACTGACCAGCATGGCAAGTTGAAGCCCGGAGGCATCAGCCAACAGACCCAGGCCACGCTGGAAAACATTGCGAGAATTGTGAAGCAGGCCGGCTTTGAACTCAAAGACATTGTGGCGGTTAACGTCTACCTGGCCGACATCAGCGAATTTCCGGAGATGAACAAGGTTTACAAGAGTTTTCTTCCCGACCCCAAGCCCACGCGCACCACGGTGCAAGCCGCGGGCCTGGTGAACCACGCGCAGATTGAAATCTCCGCTATTGCGGTAAAGCAACACTGATTGCTGTCTCCAGGTTGTGCGGGCTTAGGAGTTTTTTCTTAAACAGCTCCAACCGGGCAAAGCGCCCTCAGTGTGCGTGCCTGGCCGCGCGCACTGGGAGAGCAAAGGAAAATACTGAGCCCTGTCCCAATTGGCTGGTCACATTAATTGTGCCGCCATGGGCTTCCACGATGGCTTTGGCGATTGCCAGTCCCATGCCGGTTCCCTGGATTGTCGAACGATGCCCACGGCCGCGATAGAACTTGTCAAAAATGAGCGACTGCTCGAAGGAGTCAATCCCCGGGCCCCGGTCCGAGACACTCACCGCGATGGCTCCGTCTCTTCCTTCCGCAGTGATACGAACCGGTGAGCCGGGCGGGGAGTACTTGCCCGCATTTTCGAGCAGTTGCTGCAGTACGGCCTTGATGCGCTCCACATCCATGCGGAGGAGCGGAAGTTGAGGCGCAACCACGACTTCAACGGGGTGTCCTGCCAGCACCTGATGGGACTCTTCCAGCGCCGCTGAAATGGGTATCTCTATGGAAGCCTCTTCCGCCCGAAGTTCCACCTGTCCGGCATCGAGGCGCGCCATTTCCGCGGCCTCCTCCACCAGGTGATTAAGGCGATCGGTTTCCTCGTCAATTACCGCCAGCAGATCGCGATTCTGTTCCGGGCTCAAGTTGCGATCGGACAGCAGGCTGGTGGCCGCAGCCTTGATCGAGGTCAGGGGTGTGCGGAACTCGTGGGTCACCGAGTCCAGCAGCGCGGATCGCAGATTTTCCGACTCGCGGGCCGCTTCCGCCTGGCTGAGTTTTTCCACGGCGCTGGCGCGTTCGATGGCGATGGCGGCCAGGCTACTGATGGCTTCGCGGGTTTCCCGGGATAACAAGCCGCCGGCGATTCCAATCGCGCCCACGGTGCGGACACCAAGGCGCAGCGGCATCAGCCACAGCCGGTGTTCTGGATCCACCACCGGATCGCCGCGCGCGGTTACCGCTTTGAGTTGCTCCACCTGCAGAGCACGAATGTCCGGCCGGGAACGATACACGTTGTCGCGCCCGGTCACGAAAATAGCGGCTTCGTCTACAGCAAACGAATCCACCACGTAGGCGGGAAGAGCGTTCAGCAGTTCCACCACATTGTCGGCAATAAGCAGCTTCTGGCTGAAGGAATAGAGACGCTCAACTTCCCGCCGGCGGCGGTTGGCTTCCGCAGCCTGGCGGCGGGCACGCTCAGCTAACTGGCTGGCAATGATGGCGGTCACAAGAAAGGCACCCAGAGCGATCCAGTTCTCCGGGTCGGCGATGGTAAAGGTTCCGACCGGCGGCAGAAAATAGAAATTGAACACCGCGGTAGCCAGAATCGCCATGAATACCGCGTAGCGCAGACCCCAGGTGGCGGAAACCACCAGGATGGCGAGCAGAAAACTGAGGGCGACGGTGGTGGGATTGACGTGCACCACCATCCGGTAAAGCGGCACTAGAAGGATAACGATTGCCGCGGCGATGAGGAATCGCACCGGCCTGGAGAGAGGCTGCTTCACGCCCGCATTGTAGCTGACATCGACAATTGCCTGTTGCTGCCTCAGAATAGGCGCCATGACGCAGAAGAGCGCGGAACAGTGGCTGGCCGAGACCGCCCCCGAGAAAACGGAGGGCGTTTTCAAGCTGTTTCTGGGATATGCGCCCGGTGTTGGCAAGACTTACAGCATGCTCAGCGAGGCCATCCGCCGACACAGCCGGGGCGAGGATGTGGTGGTAGGCGTCATCGAGACGCACGGACGCAAGCCGATTACGGAATTGGCGGCCCGCCTGGATGCTGTTCCGCGCCGCAAGGTGGAATACAAGGGCACAATTTTCGAAGAGATGGATGTGGACGCCATCCTGGCCCGCCACCCACAGGTGGTGGTGGTGGACGAACTCGCGCACACCAACATCGAAGGCAGCAAGCATGGGAAACGATATCAGGACGTAATGGAGCTACTGGACCACAAGATTGACGTTCTCTCCACCATGAACGTGCAGCACATCGAGAGTCTGGGGCCCACTGTGCAGCGCCTGACTGGAGTGCCGGTGCGCGAGACCGTTCCGGACTGGGTGA
The DNA here is from genome assembly GCA_035308585.1 of Terriglobales bacterium. Classification (GTDB taxonomy): domain Bacteria; phylum Acidobacteriota; class Terriglobia; order Terriglobales; family Acidobacteriaceae; genus JAICWP01. The sequence goes on along the minus strand of DATGGJ010000184.1, from coordinate 2,071 downwards.
TCCAGCGCGCGGGTGAGATCGTCATGGCTGACCTTACACCCGAAGCATTGCAGACTCGCATGCGGCGCGGAGACGTCTACCCCAAAGAACGCATCGAGCGTTCCCTGACGAACTTTTTCCGGCTCGGCAATCTGATTGCGCTGCGCGAGCTGGCGCTGCGCCAGGTGGCCCAAGCGGTGGACAAGACGCTGGAATCCTATCTGGCAGCGGAGCGGCTGGAGCGCAACCCCGCGGTGCGGGAGCGCATAGCCGTTTGCATCAGCTCGAATCCCGCCGCTCAGTACCTGATCGCCCGGGGGGCGCGGATGGCGCAGGCCATGGATGCGGACTTTTATGTGATGTATGTGGACATCGGCTCCGATAATTCGCCGGAAGACCGGCGCACTCTGGGAGACAATGTCCGCTTTGCCGAGAACCTGGGGGCCGCTGTGGTGCGACGGCAGGGAAAGAGCGTGGCCGAGCAGGTGGCTGCCTTCGTGCGCGAAGCCCATATCACGCAAGTGGTATTCGGCCGTTCCGCGAGTTCAGGCTGGCGCAAGTATCTTTACCTCTCTGCCATTCACAAATTTCTTCGTGACGCGCCGCCGGTGGACGTGCACATCGTGACCCAGGAGAGCAAGTGAACGAGCCCCGCCGGATCCTGGTGGTTGATGACGAGCCGCAGATCACGCGGGTGCTGCGCACCAGCCTCTCGTCGCAGGGTTACGACATCCGCGTGGCCAATAATGGCGAGACGGCGCTGGAGATCCTGAAAGACTGGACGCCCGACCTGGTGATTACCGACCTGGCCATGCCCAGCATGGACGGGCTGGAGCTGTGCCGCAAGCTGCGCGCCAGCTCGCAGCTACCGATCATCGTATTGTCGGTAAAGAGCGAGGAGCGGACCAAGGTGCGGGCGCTCGACCTGGGGGCCGACGATTACGTGACCAAGCCATTTGCCATCGGCGAACTGCTGGCGCGGGTGCGGGCCAACCTGCGGCGGGCACCGGCGGCCGAACCCAGCAGCGGCGGCGTGATCGAGGTGGGCGACTTCCGCATTGATCAGGAGGCGCATACGGTAAGCGTGCGCGGGCGCGAAGTGCACCTTACGCCCAAAGAATTCGACCTGCTGGTTTACCTGGCGCGGCACCCGGGAAAGGTGGTCACCCATCGCGCGCTGCTGACGGCGGTGTGGGGCGCGAACAGCATGGAACAGCCGGAATACCTGCGCGTCTTTATCGGCCAACTGCGAAAGAAGCTGGAGCCGGAAGCAGGCTCGCCACGTTATCTGCAGACAGAACCCTGGGTCGGCTATCGCTTTGACCCGGGGGAGTGAATCGCGGATGCAGATGGGACAAAGGTGGGAGCGCCGGTCGGAGGAAGGGATACGGTTGGCGATGATCTGCCCGCCGGCTGTTCTCCCTGCCATATCATCCGCGGCACAAGCAAGCCCAACAAAGCAAGAAAAGCGACCACAGCTAACATTTCATTCATAAGTTCCTGCCCCACGCCGTTCGATTTTCAGCTACCCCCATTCCATAACAGACGGCCGTAAATTGCGCATAAAAGTTCCATAAGGAAACCGCAGTGACGGGTGAGCGGCCTTTACGAAAGTTTTATGGATCCCTTAGTCCGGTTTTATGGGCCGGCGTTTCCAATAGGGTTGAGTGGCACGGGACTGTTACATAAACGCACAGCCGCACGATTGTCATCGCCAGCGGCTAATTAGACCTGCCCCAGCAAGGTCCTCGGCAGACGGGGCGTCCGCACCGGTCCCGAAACACAAGGTCTTTCTCAGCCTTGTCGCGCACGCGCGACTCGCTCGGAACGACAGACAAAACGGAGTGGGAGGCTGGTGTGACTGACGTTGTATTCGCGGCGGCAACCCTAGCGTTTTTTCTGGTTGCGCTTAGCTATGTGTATTTCTGCGAGCGGGTGAAGTAAGGAAAACGCCATGAACCTTGAGTCCCTGGTGATGCTTGCCGTCAGCATATTGCTGCTGGTCTATCTGACCTACGCCATGCTGCGCCCGGAGAAGTTTTGAGATGACCGCGAACGGGTGGTTCCAAATCGCGATTTTTCTGCTGGCGGT
>DATGGJ010000183.1:0-3045 GCA_035308585.1 Terriglobales bacterium | reverse complement strand
CCGCCGCAGAACGGGCAGCTGATCTGCACGTCGGCGCTGGGCTCAGTGAAAGGGAAGAACGACGGATAAAACCGGGTCTTCACCGAAGAGCCAAACAGCGCCTTCATGGCGTGGTCGAGCGTGCCCTTCAAATCGCAAAAGGTGATGTTGGTGTCCACCGCCAGCCCTTCCACCTGGTGAAACAGCGGCGAGTGGCTGGCGTCGGGCGTGTCGTGGCGATGCACCTTGCCCGGGCAGACCACCCGCACCGGCGGCGGATACTTCTGCATGGTGCGAATCTGCACTGGCGAAGTGTGGGTGCGCAAAAGCAGGCGGTCGCGCGCTGGCTTCTTTTCCTGCCCCGCCAAGAAAATGGTGTCCTGGGTGTCGCGCGCCGGATGATTGGGAGGGAAGTTCAGCGCCTCGAAGTTGTAATAGTCGCTCTCAACCTCCGGCCCTTCTTCCACCGAGTAGCCCATGGCCTTGAAGACGGAGATGATGTCGTGCATCGCCTGCAGCACCGGATGGCGTGCGCCGATGGGGCGGCGAATGCCGGGCAGGGTGATGTCCACGCCTTCTGCGGAGACGCGGCCGCCAGCGGCGCGGCCTGCCATGCGCTCCTGCGCCGCCATCACATCATGTTCCACGTGCGCCCGCAGTTCGTTCACCCGCTGTCCGACCTCGCGCTTCGCACTCCCCGGCGCGGCCTTCAGCCAAAGGTCATTGATCTGGGTGAGAATGCCGTTTTTGCGCGCCATCCAACGGTCGCGCAGCGTCTTCCACTCCGCTTCGTTCGTGACCGCGGCGCATTCCTCTTCCAGCGCGGAAGTCAGCTCGGCAACGGCCTTGTCCAGCGCCGCCGGCGAGTAATCTGTGAGCTTGGGAACCTGGTACATGCGATTTGTGCCGTCCCTCCGGGACTCGCAGTCTATCGGGCATGGCTGCCCAGGACTTCCGTCCTGGGCTTTACTAAGCCGCCCTGACGGGCTGATGTGAGCTGCGACCGGCAGCGGTTGAACGGGCGCAGGCGGTACACAGGCCAAATGCCAACTGCTAAGTGCCAACTACGCCCTTTACGGCTGAGTGCTGAATGCCGAGTGCTGAATGCTAATGGCTGGTTTTACGCTTTCCCTGACGCTAATCCGGTCTTCGCCTGCTCGGCCAGGGTCTTGAAGCCCGCGGGATCGGCGACCGCCAGCTCCGCCAGGATCTTGCGGTCCAGTTCCACCCCGGTCTTTTTCAGCCCGCTGATGAACTGGCTGTAGCTGAGCCCGTTCAGCTTGGCGGCGGCGCCGATGCGCACAATCCACAGCGACCGGAACTGGCGCTTCTTCAGCCGCCGGCCGGCGTAGGCGAACTTCAGCCCGCGCTCCACAGACTCCTTGGCGGAGCGGTACAGCTTGGACTTAGTCAGGAAATAACCGCTGGCGCGTTCCAGTATCTTTTTGCGCTTGGCGCGGCGTTTGGTTCCGCGTTTGACACGAGGCATGGTGTGCTCCTTTTTTGGCGGCCCGCCCGGGGCCGCGATTTAGCGGCTGGAGGCAAGGAGAAGATCCGCAGCCTCTTCACACGCTGTAGTACCTTGTGGCCCGGCCGCCATCGGCCGCAGCTCGTGAACAAGCGGCGCAAGCGCCGCCGGACAGGCGAGGGCGCCTGTCCCCACACAAACCAATCACTGGTACGGAATCATGCGCTTGACTTTGGGCGCGTCCGCCGGATCCACCAGCACGGCGTGGCGCAACTTCCGTTTCCGCTTCTTGTCCTTGGAAGTCAGGATGTGGCGCAGATGGGAGTGCCCGCGCAGCACCTTGCCTCCCGCGGTCTTCTTGAAGCGCTTAGAGGCGCCCTTGTGAGTCTTTAGTTTCGGCATATGTTCCTGTCCTTAATCCTAAATGGTGTCGCGGAAAAACGGCAAGACACAGCTCCCCTCATCCCGCTGACAGCTAAGTGAGCGCCTTCCTCAGGCTTGCGCCCGTGTGGGCGCCGGCTGGGTGGCGGCGGCTTTCTTGGGCGCCAGAATCAGGTGCAGGGTGTTGCCTTCCTGGCGCGGCCGGAACTCCACCAGGCCCTTGTCTTCCACGTCCTTGATCAGCCGCTCCAGAATCTCGCGGCCCAGGCTCTGGCGGGTCATCTCCCGTCCCCGGAAGAAGATGGTGGCTTTCACCTTGTCGCCTTCGTCCAGGAAGCGCAGCACGTGGTTCTTCTTGGTCTGGTAGTCGTGCTCGTCCACGTTGATGCGGAACTTCACTTCCTTGACGGTGATGACCTTCTGGTGCTTCTTGGCCTCGCGCTCCTTCTTTTCCTGCTGGTAGAGAAATTTGCCGTAGTCCATGATGCGGCAAACCGGCGGCTGCGCCGTGGGCGAAATTTCCACCAGGTCAAGATTTTTAGAGCGGGCCATCTTGAGCGCCTCGAAGGGAGGCAAGATGCCGATCTGCTTGCCTTCGTCATCAATCACGCGCACTTCGCGGGCGCGAATGCGCTCATTCATGCGGATAAAACGCTTGTCGATACCAACCTCCGGCCCTTGCAGGGCGAGTCAGGATAGAAAATTATAGCATGTAAGCGATAGAGTTCCGGCGGGGCTTCGACTCAAAATGAGCTGTTGATATCCGTTCCCAGCAACTCGCCGCCGGCGACATTCTCGATGTGCGCCATCAGCCACTGGTTGGGTTCATGCCGCCCGGCTAAACGCAGCTTGAGATAGTTATCGGTGAGCGCCTCCGTGCGCTCGCCATCGAACGCGCTGAGCGTGATCGCCGGCAAGATCTTTCCCACAAATGACTGCTGGAACGCGGTCTTCTTCTCTGCCGCCAGTTCGCGCAGCACTCGATTGCGCTCCTGCGCGACCCGACCGGGAACTTGCTCCGGCAACTCGGAGGCGGGCGTACCCGGGCGCGCCGAATACGTGAATACGTGCAGGTAGGTAAAGGGCAGTTCTTCAACCATTGCTCGAGTCTGCTCGAAATCAGCCTCGCTCTCGCCGGGAAAGCCCACCATTACATCGGCGCCGATGGCCGCCGCCGGCATGGCCTGGCGAATCTTGCGCACGCGCTGCGCGTAGTG
>DATGGJ010000182.1:0-6124 GCA_035308585.1 Terriglobales bacterium | reverse complement strand
CGCCAGGTGATCGCCTATGACGGCGCTCTGCGACAGGTCCCAGGCAGCGCGCAGATAGGATTCCGCTTGGTTCAGATCGCCGCGGCGAAAATACACCCAGCCCAGCGTGTCCCAATAAGCTGCCAGCTGAGTCGCAATCTTGAGGGATTCTGTGCTGGACGCGCCGAACAACAGGGACTGCGCCTGGGTTTTCTCCACCGCCTTTTGCCCATAGGCCAGGGCCTTATCCAGGTCCACATTCCCATCCGCCAGTTCGTACGCAATGTTGTTCAAGGTGTCGGGCTTGGAGTCGGACTGCGCCACTTTTTCCAGCAAAGGAACCGCTTTTTCGGATTGGCTGTTCCTCAGGTACGCGTATCCCAGGCTGGTTTGCAGAGCCTCGCTGTCGGGTGACAACTTAAGCGCCGCTTCCAGAACGCCAATAGCTTCCGCATTTCTTTTTGCGCCCATCAGCAGGCCACCCAGGTTGCGGGCGGCATCCCGGTTCTTGGGGTCCAATTTCAGCAGCTCGCGCCACTGCTCCATGGCCTCATCGTTGCGACGCAACTCCATGAACGCGCGCGCCAGCGCCTCATAAGCGATGGCATTGTTCGGGTGCGCCTGCTCTTCCTTACGAAACTCACTGATGCCGTCTTCGGCCCGATTCTGCATCAGGTAAACCACCCCCAGACTGGAATGCGCATTCGGAAATTTGGGGTCGAGCTCGAGCACGTGGTGAAAGGCTTCCGCCGCGGTGGTGAGGTCCCGTTTGTTCATGGCCTCGGCGCCCTCCTGGAACAGGCGCTTGACCTCTGGGCTGGCAACGGCGGCCTCCGCCACTGTGTCATCACCGCCGCTCCCACCGTTCAGCGCAATCCAGCTGTCCTCGTCATCGGCCACTGCCTTGCCGAACTTGCGATACGCCTCCCACTCCGCCAGAGGCACTTTGAACTTTTTGAGAACCAGCCGCCGTTCCGCCCTGAGCACTCCCTCCTTGAGGGAGTAGGTGGCGTGATAATCCGCAAAATCGCTGCTCAGGTCCAGGTTTTTGGGCAACTTGGGGTTGTAGCCACCCGGAAGTTCTATCTGTGCGCGATGGACAAATTCCCCGGGAGCGCCCAGAATGACCGGCTCGGTGGGCTTCTTGTCGTTGATGGCGCGCGCTTCAATGCCGAACGGCGGCATGGGCGGTGTTATCAGGCGATCCTTCCAATCGCTGTATTCTTTCCGCGTGTAATCGTAAGCATATTGAAACGGCTTAGCCGTCTCCTCTGGGGTGGACGCCGTAACGTTACTTACCTCGCCGCCAAAGCCACTGGCGTAGGAGATCCGCTGCACCAGAGTTTTCCACTGCGCCTCCGGCACCTGGCGGAAGGCGAGGCGGTAGATAAGCTCTACGTCGCCGCGGGAAGTGTGCTGGATGTGACCGGTCAGAGTTCCGTCGGAGGAGAGTTTCGCGTTGACCGCGAAAACATCATCGGTAGGGAATGGAGGATTGGCGGGAGTCGTGACCAGCGACGCCGGCTTATCGGGCTGCAGCAACAAGGCTTGCTTGTCCCGCAGGTTGGCCGTCAGCAGGCCGAAAGGCGCCACTTCCGTGGTCGTGTCCAGCCACTGCAGCGCTCCGCCCCGGGCTACAGCCGTGATCACGTGGTCGAACTGCGCCGGTGAGGGTACATCCGGGTCGAGCTTGCGTCTGCTGTTGATCAGCGCCGGGTAGGCGTCATACCCCGCCGCTTTCAGCAGGGCCTGGAGCAGAGTGTGCTTATCCTTGCAGTCGCCGTATTCGTTGCCCAGCACCTCCTCGGCGCTATGGGGCTGGTAGCGCCCGATTCCGAAGGACAAGGAAACGTAGTGAAACTGGGTGGCAACGTAGTGGTAGATCGCGCGAATTTTGGCGTCGTCGCTGGTCAGACCTTTGGTTAACTCCTCGGCCTTGGCTCGGATGTCGGGCGTGGCCGCCGCTTGTGGAGCCTGCAACTGGGTGTACCAGCGGCCGACTTCATCCCAGCTCTGAAAGGTGGTTACCTGCACCGAGGGCTGCGGCGCTTCCAGTTTGCCGGCCTGCGCGCTGCTGTCCTCCACCTGCAGATTGGAGGTTTTCCAGGTGTAAACCCGCGTGGTCCCCTGGTCGCTGATGTCCGGCTTGAAGTCGGGACTGCTCACCTTGACGTACTTCTCGCGCGGCACGCTGATCTGCAGCAGTTCGTCCTTGGCGATCACTGCCTTGGGGAAGGTGTACTCAAACCAGAACTGCCCCGGGACCACCGGCTTCACGATGTGGTAACGAAGCAGATATTCCAGTTGGTCGCCCACGCCTAGTCCCTTCACCGCCACGTGCTTCTCATGGATGTCGCTGTACATGGGAGCCACGCGGGTAACGTCGGCGGGCATGTCCTGAATGTTGTATGCGGGTGTGGAGATGACGGTGCCATCGGGCTTCCGTACCCGCACGTAGTCAACATCCAGGGTTTCATTGCTGATGGTGTAGGCAAAGGAAAGCACCGCCAGCGCATGCACGCCGGCTTCCGACTGCACCCGGATGCGCTCGCTGGACTCGCGGGTTCCGGTGCCGTCGGCCTGGAACACCAGTCGGTTGACGGCTTGCTCCAGGATAATGGCCTGCTGGGAATTTTCCGTCTTGGGCGGCGCCGCATTATCTTTGGCCAGCGGGGCCTTGGACTGGCCGGTGGCCAACGCGGACAGCAAAGATGCAAGGAATAGGAGAAACAGAAGACGGAAGCGAACACCCATCGCCGGCAAGACCATCCTGGGTCAACAACGAGCCCACCATAGCACGAAAATTGGGGCAGTACGAGCGGAATTTCCCTCTGTTTCAAATTCGGGAACCAGGGCCCAACTCCTTATCTTTCATCGGTTTTGTGGTGCCAGCCTTTGCATTTCTGGGCTCGAAAGCATAGGATTTCCGGTTTCATTCCCCACGATCGCGCGGAGGCATGGTCTTGCGAGCCACAATACTTATTCTGCTTATTACTGTGTTGACCACGATGTGCCCTGCCCAGAACCAGCCGGCCAGCCAGGCCTCCGAACCCGGCGCCAGGAAATCGCGGCGGGCCAGAAAAGAGAAGGCGGGGGAAACCCCGGGCACGGCGGCCGCAGCCGCTGCCCAGCAGGCCGAGGGCGAAGCCAAGGGACCGTGGAAGGCGCTGCAGTATCGGCTGGTGGGTCCTTTCCGCGGCGGCCGCGTGGTGGCGGTCTCCGGCGTGGTCGGTCAGCCTGACACCTATTATTTCGGGGGAGCCTCCGGCGGGGTGTGGAAGACGACGGATGGAGGCCTGAACTGGGTGCCGCTGACTGACAAGACCAAAGACATGTCGCCCTCCATCGGCGCCATCGCGGTTTCAGAGTCCGATCCCAACGTGATTTACGCTGGCACCGGCGAGGCCTGCATCCGCGGCAACATTGTGGGCGGCAATGGCGTGTACAAGTCCATTGATGCGGGCAAGAACTGGAAGCTTGTGGGCCTGGACGATAGCCACGCCATCGGCCGCATCATCATCGATCCCAAGAATTCCGACCGGGTGTTTGCGGCCGTGCTCGGCCATCCCTTTGCCGACAATGAGGAGCGGGGCATCTTCCGCACGCTGGATGGGGGCAAGACCTGGCAGAAGGTGCTCTACAAGGACGCCAAGAGCGGCGGCATTGACGTGAGCTTCGCTCCCAGCAATCCCAATCTGCTTTTCGCGGCACTCTGGCAGGCGCGGCGCACACCCTGGAGCCTGGATTCAGGCGGTCCGGGCAGCGGGCTTTACCGTTCCACTGACGGCGGCTCCACCTGGAAAGAACTGACCGGCCACGGCCTGCCCGACGGACCCCTGGGCCGCATCGGGGTGACCGTTTCCGGCGCCGATGCCAACCGCGTGTGGGCCATCATCGAGGCCAAAAAGGGCGGTATCTACCGCTCCGATGACGGCGGCGACACCTGGCACCTGATGACCGACGACCACCGCTTCCGCCAGCGCGCCTGGTACTACTCGCACATCTTTGCCGACCCCAAATCCCAAGATACGGTTTACATCCTCAATACCGGCGTGTACCGCTCGCACGATGGCGGCAAGAATTTTGCCCGCATTGCCGCGCCCCATGGCGATAACCACGGCCTGTGGATTGACCCCAACAATCCCGATCGCCTCATCAACGGCAACGACGGCGGCGCCACCATTTCCGTGGATGGGGGCAAGAGCTGGAGCACGGAATATAACCAGCCCACGGCGCAGTTCTATCACGTCACCACGGATAACCGCTTTCCCTACTACATCTATGGAGCGCAGCAGGACAACAGCACGGTAGGCATTGCCAGCGCCAGCCCCGACGGCGTGATTGACCGTCCCGACTGGTACGACGTAGGTGGCGGAGAAAGCGGCTACATCGCTCCCGATCCCACCGATCCGCAGATTGTCTACGCCGGCTCCTACGGCGGCGAAATTACCCGCTACGATCACCGCACCGGCGAATTGCAGAACATGGATCCCTGGCCGGTCAATCCCATCGGATGGGCCGCGGCTGACCTGAAGCATCGCTTCCAGTGGACCGAGCCCATCGTCTTTTCTCCCCACGATCCCCACACCATGTATTTCGCCGGCGAGGTGCTGTTCAAGACCACCAACGGCGGCATGAGTTGGAACATCATCAGCCCCGACCTCACCCGCGATGATAAGAGCAAGCAGCAGTCTTCCGGCGGCCCCATCACCAAGGACAACACCGGAGTCGAAGTTTACGACACCATCTTCTCGGTGGTCGAATCGCCGCTGCAGAAAGACCTGATCTGGGCGGGCAGCGACGACGGCCTGGTGCACCTGACCCGCGACGGCGGCCAGCACTGGGAGAACGTCACGCCAAAAGCCATGCCGGAATGGGGCACGGTGAGCATGATTGAAGCTTCGCCGCGGGACGCCGGCACCGCCTACATGGCGGTGGAACGGCACAAGCTGGATGATTTCGCGCCCTATATTTTCAAGACCACCAACTTCGGCAAGAGCTGGACGATGCTGGTGAGCGGCATTCCCGCCGACGACTACGTGCACGCCGTGCGCACAGACCCGCGCCGTCCCGGCCTGGTTTTTGCCGGCACCGAAAAAGGCATGTACGTCTCCTTTGATGACGGCGCCAAGTGGCAGCCGCTGCAGTTAAATCTGCCGCCTGCCCCGGTGAACGACCTGGTGATCAAGAACAGCGACCTGGTGGTCGCCACCCACGGCCGCAGTTTCTGGGTGCTGGACGACATCACTCCGCTCGAGCAGTACAGCGATGCGGTTGCCCAGCAGGACGCGCACCTGTTCACTCCCGCTCCCGCCGGCCACACCATCTTCCGCCAGCCCTTCTTCGAGGAAAGTAACGTGGGCAAGAACCCGCCGCGTGGCGCGGTCATTGATTACTGGCTCAAAGACGCCATCAAAGAGGAAAAGAAAGCGGAGAGCGATGAGCAGCCGGGAACTGCTTCGCCGGAAAAACCCGCGCCCAAGATCACGCTGGAGATTCTGGATGCTTCCGGCAAGGTGATTCGCAAGTTCCCGCCCAAAGAAGAGGAACAGCAGGGTCCGGATGAGCCCTACAGCCAGGAGCACAAGACTCCCAAGCTCACCACCGACGCCGGGCTGAACCGCTTCGTGTGGGATTTGCGGTATGAGGGCGCGACCAAGGTGGCGCACGCTCCGCTCTGGGGCGGCAGCACGCGCGGGCCCGTGGCCGTGCCCGGCCGTTATCAGGTGCGGCTAACGGTGCTGGGCAAGAGCTACACCGCTCCCCTGGAAATCAAGCCTGATCCGCGCCTCAAAGTTACCCAGGCGGACCTGCAGAAGCAGTTTGACCTGTTGATGAAAATTCGCGACAAGCTGAGCGACACCGATCAAACCATCAACCAGATTCGCGACCTGCGCAGCCAGATTAACGGCATCAACCAGCGGCTGAAGGACGGTCCGCGGCAGAAGACCATTGCCGAGGCTGGCAAGGCGTTGGACAAGAAGATGACTACGGTCGAGGAGGCGCTCATCCAGACCAAGGCCAAGAGCAGCCAGGACGTGCTCAACTTCCCCATTCGCCTCAACAATCAGCTCTCCGCTCTGGGCGGAGTGGTGAGCAGCGCCGCCTCCGCTCCCACCCAGCAGTCCTACGAAGTCTTCGACAT
>DATGGJ010000181.1:0-11931 GCA_035308585.1 Terriglobales bacterium | reverse complement strand
CCACAAAATGCCGTAGAGCACCGTTCCATCGTCCGCTTTAAAGTCCACGAACTTGGGGGGAACCATGTGGTACTTGGCCAGATCGTTGGAGCCCCAGAACTGGCTGCAGCTTCCGCCCACGCTGCAGAACGACATCACGGGCGGCGTCTGCAGAGTAGAGAAGCGGTCAACGTAGTGTTTGGCATCGCCGGCAATGTTGGCGGTGTGCGTGCCTGCTTCCTGGGAAATACGCGACATGCCGGAGCCGTCCAACTTCACGCGATAGAGCTGGCGTTCGCGGAGATCATCCTTGTTGGCGGTGAAATAAACCCATCCCGCGGAATCATCCACCCCATCAACACCGGTGACCTCATAATCGCCGTTCTCCAGTTGCCGCTCCAGGTGGGCATTGGCCGCCAGGGGATTCGATTTGTCAAAGCTGTAAATATAGAGATGGGTAAAGCCGGTGCGCCAGCTGGACCACAAGAAGCGGTCGCCCGATTTGAGCACCTGGAAATCGTCGTTCACCTCGATCCACTGGGGATTGGTTTCCTCGAGCACGCGGCGCGACTTGCCGGAATCGGCATCCACGAAATAGAGGTCGAGCTTGTTCTGGGCGCGGTTGAGCACCTCCACCCAAAGCCAGCCGTCACGGATCCAGCCGAAGCGCGGAATGTAGATGTCCTGGTCTTTGGTAAGAGAAATCCACTTTATCCTGCCCCCTTCGGAGCCCGCCACTCCCAGGCGCACCGCCGGGTTGGGGTCGCCTGGCTTGGGATACTTTTCCTTTTCCACACTGGCCTGCACATCCAGCAAATCGGTGAGCGGATAGGTGGGCACGTCCTGCTCATTCATCTGCAGAAAGGCGATGTGCTTGCCGCCGGGCTCCCAAAAATAGTTGCTGCGCACGTCGAGTTCCTCGGCATAGACCCAGTCCACTTCGCCGTTGAGCAGGCCCTCGGTCTTGGTGCCGGCGTTCAGCTGGTCTTTCTTGATTTTGGGATTGGCGCTCTCCGTGACCTCCTGTTCCCCGGCGCCGGCCTCGAGCGGGCGCACGTAAAGATTGTGGTCGCGAATGTAGGAGATGCGTTTGCCGTCGGGAGAAAATTTAGGGTCGCCGGTAGCCTGGGGCGCGGTGGTGATCTGCACCGCGGTGCCGGTGTCCAGGGAGTAATACCAGAGCTGGCCCATGGAGTCGAACAGCAGGTGCCGGGAGTCGGGAGACCAGTGGTAAGCGGCTACTTGGTAGCGCTCAATCCAGGTTTTTTCGCGTTCGCTCTTAAGCTTGCTGACCGGCGGAGCCAGGGTGGCCAGCTTTTCTTCCGTGACCAGGATGGCTTTCTTGCCGGTGGCGGCGTCCACATACCACAACGCGCCGTGCTCTCCGGAGGCGTCGCGCTGCACAAAGGAGACCTTCTTGCCGTCCGGGCTCCATTCAATGTTTGAGGGAGAACGGCCGGTCACCCCGCCCTCGGCGAAAATTTTCTCGATGGTCAGCTGCTGATTGCCGGCGGCTGGCTGAGCCTGCGCGGTGGCTAAACTGGCAAAGAAAAAAAAGCAGGAGGCGGTAGACAGCAACGCGCGGATTGGCTTCACTCTTCAGCTCCCGGAAGCGGTTGCCCGGATGGTTTGGGTGGGCTAAAAAGTGTATCAAAAACAGTTGGCAGGCAGGACCACCGCCAGTATCAGTTCCCAATGCTTGAGTGAAATTTGCCCGGTCAGCACGGCGAAAGAGGACCTAGCGACAGCCCGCGCACCGGCAACTGGGGTACCAGGTACTGAATGGTGAGAACTGGGTTAGCGGACCAGCAACCAGATGCGGGCCACTTCGAACAAGGCAATGCCAATGCCGGTAAGGAAATATAGGGTATGAACGGTGCTGCGGCGGGGAACGGAGGGAACCATCAAACCGCGCTGGCGAAAGAGCACCACCAGCGAGGTCTCCTGCTCCAGCATGAAGTCGGCAATGGGACGATGGAAAAAAGCTATTGCCAGCCCGATGACCAGGCGCGTGATCTCCATCCCTGTGTCCATGGTTTCCCTAAAGTCTATTGCCTAAGACTCAGTATCTCAATCAGGGAAAACGCTGAGAAACCGAGGAGCTAAGGGGAGCCGGAGGCGGGCCTTGAAGGCAGCTTTTGGAGGCTTTTGTGCTGGAAAGCGGGGCTAAAACCCCTGCCGGGCGCGTGCTAGAATGGTGAAAGCAGCACGCCGTTACAATGCTTCCTGACATCCAGAGGCTCATCGAGCTACAACAAGCCGACCGCGAGATACAGCGCCTGCAAGACGAAGTGGCCGCACTTCCCCGCCGGGTCGCCGAAATCGAATCCAAGCTGGCCAGCACCAAGGCGCAAGTTGAACGCGCCCGGACCACCATCAAGGCCGACGAGAATAACCGGCGCAAGCTGGAAATGGACATCCGGTCTCTGCAGGAGAAGATCTCCAAGTACCGCGACCAGTCTCTGGACGTTAAAACCAACGAGCAATACAAGGCCCTCATGCACGAGGTCGGTTTTGCCGAGCAGGAGATCCGCATTATCGAAGACAAGATCCTGGAAGGCATGCTGGACGTTGAGGACAATGAAAAGAAGCTGAAGGCTGCGGAGACCGAACTGAAAGCGGAAACAGCGGAAATTGAGAAGGAAAAGGCGGAGGCGCGGCGGCGGACAGCGGAGGACGAAGCTCAACTCGCCACCTTGAACAGCCAGCGCGACCAGTTGCGCGGCGCCATTGCCGGCGACCTGCTGCGCCATTACGACCGGGTTCTGAAATTGCGCCGGACGGCGCTGGCCGAAGCTCGCGACCACAAGTGCTCCGCCTGCCAGGTCATGCTTCGCCCCCAGGTCTACAACGACGTCCGCACCAACGAGCAGATCATCATTTGCGATTCCTGCCAGCGGATTTTGTATTACGTGGCGCCGGCAGAGGGAGAAGCCACCCCTCCGGTCCTGGAAAATCACGCTCAAGCTCCTGTCACACAGTAACTTAGAGGTTCCCATTCAGAACTTCCAAATTCCCCTGGCCCCAATGGCCTAACAGGCGATGTCCGGGCGGTCGTATGCAAACTCTTGCATTGCTGCGGGGATTGTCCCAAAATGGGCCCCCAGGAAACCAGCCGGTGTCCACCCTCCCTAAGCCGCGCTATCCATCTCGCCCTGCTCGGCCCGACGCGTGGCCGGGATCGGGGATTCATCCCGTTGGCGCGAAGGAACCGGTGGTCTCGGCCAGCTCTTCCCTGCTCGGACTGCAGGCGCGAGCCCCCTCATTGTCGGCTGAGCCCGCTCCAGCAGTCTCCGTAGCCGGGACGGTGGTCGCCACTGTCTTCTTGCGCCTGGAGCAATCAAAAAGGTTGCTGCGGCGGTTGGGGCGGTGGTGGATGGCAGCCGACTTCCGCAGATGTCAGCTCCCCATTCTGGTGCTGGCTCTGGGGCTGTGGGCTATCAGCGCAAGGTCAGCCTGGCAGAACCAGGAATCATCCACTCCGTTGTTGCGGGAAAGCATTTCCCAGATACGCCAGGCGCGGTCGCGCGCGGCCGTGGCGAGCTTTGGCCCTGTTGCTTCTCCGAGCGCCGCCCCGGCGCCTGCGGCATCAGCACCCGCTGTTTCCAGGCCTGCTGCGGTGGAAGCTCAACCCGCTGCGGCGGCCCCTTCGCGGGAGCCAGCAGTTCTTCAACCGACCGTGAAAAAATCAGGCTTTCCCGGCTTGCTGGCCTCTATCCAATCCTGGTTTGATCCTGAGCCCGCTGCTCCTGAAAGGGTGAAGGGCAATGCGCGCAGGCGCGTGTGGGTAGACCTGAAGACCGGCCTCTACTATTGCCCGGGCGCCGACTATTACGGTTTGGGTGGCGCGGAGCGGGGCAAAGTGATGTCGCAAAGGGACGCGGAATACGAGTACTTCCAGCCTGCCACCGGGGCCCCCTGCCAGTAGGGCAGTTTCGAAGTTTCCAGTTACAAGTTTTCCGGCACGCTCACCTAGACAGTTTTTCGGAGATGTGGAAGTGTGCGGCGTCAGGCGCACGAAGTACCAGCACGAGAGAAGTTGGGCTTCAGCCCCGGCGTGGACAAAACATTTACTATGTTGCCGTGTCCCCTGGACCGGCAGCACAAGTGGTCATTAGCGCGCGGGGCGTGGCCCGGCTGCGTGCCGGACATGTGTGGGTGTACCGGTCTGACCTCGTTTCCGCCGATGGAATTGCCGCCGGAGCCTTGGTGCGGGTGGTGGATGAGCGCGGGCGGGCCCAAGGCAGCGCGCTTTACAGCAGCGCCTCGCAAATCGCCATCCGTATGCTCGCCCCGGGGCCGGTGGAGAATTTTTCTGGGCTCATCCGCGAGCGCCTGCTGGCGGCGATCCGCTACCGCAACCAGGTGGTGACGGGCACGGACGCCTGCCGCCTGGTCTTCAGCGAAGCCGATTTTCTTCCCGGGCTGATCGTGGACCGCTACAACGATGTGCTGACGTTTCAGGCACTCACGCAGGCCATGGACAGCGAAGCCGCCCGCCAGGCGGTTATCTCCACCCTCGCCGAGCAACTCTCGCCCGCGGGTGTAGTGGAGCGGGTGGAAGAGCGGGTGCGGGAGTTGGAGCAGCTACCGCCGCGGGCCAACGGACTGCTGGCGGGCGAAAAGAAGGACACGGTGTTCACCATGAACGGCGTGCGCTTTCAATATCGCGGGCTGGAAGGACAAAAGACCGGCGCCTTTCTCGACCAGCGGGAGAACTACGCGGCGGCGGCTGGCTACGCGCACGGCGAGGCGCTGGACGGGTTCTGCTACCAGGGCGGGTTTGCCCTGCACCTGGCCGGCGTCTGTTCCCGGGTCACGGGCGTGGACAGCTCGCGAGCCGCGCTGGAGGCGGCGGAGCAAAATGCCGCCCTCAATCAGCCAGCTCAGGAGAGCGAGTGGATTGAGGGCAACGCCTTCGATCTGCTCAAGGACTATTCCGAGGCAGGGCGGCAGTACGACACGATTGTTCTGGACCCGCCGGCCTTTGCCCGCTCGCGCAAGACCCTGGACACCGCTTTGCGGGGCTACAAGGAGCTGAACCTGCGAGCTCTGAAGATGTTGCGCCCGGGAGGGGTGCTGGTGACCTGCTCCTGCTCATATCACGTCAGCGAAGGCGATTTCCTGGAGACAGTGGCCTCCGCCGCTCTGGATGCCAGGCGCACCTTGCGTCTGATCGAGAAACGGGGTCAAGGCCGCGACCACCCTGTGCTGGTGGGCGTGCCCGAGACCTCCTACCTTAAGTGCCTGATTCTGCAGGTGGCTGGTTAGCGTTCCACCTTGCATGGCTGACCCGTCCTCCGGAGAAGAGCCCGTCGCAAGATTGTCATTTCATGAGTAAGTAATTGAAAATAGGGAGGTAGTACGGATGGCAGCGTGTCAGGGTTTGTGGTTGACAATAACACACGCATATTTTATGCTTCTAGATGACTAAATACTGCATCTAATGCAGTGGACGCAGGAATAGAGCCTGCAAAATGAAATCTTCATAGTGGAGGAGAATGAAAATGACGGTTTTGACTCGTTGGGACCCCTTCCGTGAGCTGACATCGGTGCAGGACCGGATGAACCGCTTGTTTCAGGAGAGTTTCGGGCAGACCCGCGAAGAGGGGCTGACGACCGCCGCCTTCGCGCCAGCCGTGGACATTTACGAGGACGAGCACAACATTACCCTCAAGGTGGAAGTTCCCGGAATTGAGGAGAAGGACATTGATGTCCGCCTGGAGAACAACACCTTGACCATCCGGGGCGAACGCAAGTTTGAAAAGGAAGAGAAGGAAGAGAACTATCGCCGGGTAGAGCGGCAGTACGGCAGTTTCTCCCGTTCCTTCACTCTGCCTAGCATCGTGGACACGGAAAATGTTCACGCCAGCTACGACAAGGGGGTGCTGGAGATTCGTTTGGGCAAGAAGGAAGAGGCCAAGCCCAAGCAGATCAAGGTGAACGTGGAGAAGAAGCTGGAAGCCAAGAGTGCGGGGAAGGCCGCGTAAGTCGCCGAGCTTCGCTCGGCGGGACAGCCGAGGGCGGCTGTCCCCAGGTGATTCGTACGGGAGGCGGGCAGGATTCCGTCTCCCGTTTTTTGCATCAAGATAAGAAATCAGCACCCAGGAATGAGCATTCAGCCATGAAATGGTTGCTGCTGCTTGCAGGATCGCATTAAAGTTTCACTGGCTGAATGCTGAGTGCTGATGGCTGAAAGCTGAGGTTTTCTATGGCAATTCGTTGGGACAAATTTACGGTGAAGGCGCAGGAAGCGGTGCAGCGCGCCGGCGAACTCGCCTCCGAATACGCCAATCCGGAAGTGTTGCCGCTGCATGTGTTGATAGCGTTGCTGGAGGACCGCGAAGGTATTGTGCCGCCGGTATTGGAGCGTGTGGGCGCAGGACCACAGGCGGTTCTGGCCGACGCACAGCGCGAACTGCAGCGCGTGCCCAAAGTGTCGGGTGGCGGCGTAGCCCAGGCCACCATCTCGGCGGCCCTGAGCCAGGCGCTGGAGCAGGCCTTCAAGGAAGCCGACCAGTTCAAGGATGAGTACGTCTCCACCGAGCATTTGCTGCTGGCCATGACCAAAGAGCCGCGGGGCTCCGACTACGAGCGGGCGGCAGCCAGGATTCTTGCGCGTCACGGCGCCAGCCATGATGCCATTCTGAAAGCGCTGACTTCGGTGCGCGGCTCGCAAAAGGTTACCGACCAGAATCCCGAGGCTAAGTACCAGGCGCTGGAGCGCTACGCGAAGGACCTGACGGAGCTGGCGCGAAGGGGCAAGCTCGATCCGGTGATCGGGCGGGACGAGGAAATCCGCCGCGTGGTGCAGGTGCTCTCCCGCCGCACCAAGAACAATCCCGTGCTGATCGGCGAGCCCGGTGTGGGCAAAACGGCCATTGTGGAAGGCCTGGCGCAGCGCATCATTTCCGGCGACGTGCCGGAGGTGCTCAAGAACAAACGGCTGGTCGCCCTCGATCTGGGCGCGATGCTGGCGGGAGCCAAGTATCGCGGCGAGTTTGAAGACCGCCTCAAGGCTGTGCTCAAGGAAATCGAAGATTCGCAGGGCCAGATCATCCTGTTCATTGATGAACTGCACACGCTGGTGGGCGCGGGTGCGGCCGAAGGCGCAATTGACGCCTCCAACATGCTCAAGCCGGCGCTGGCCCGCGGCGAACTGCGCGCCATCGGCGCCACCACGCTCAACGAGTACCGCAAGTACATCGAGAAAGACGCCGCCCTGGAGCGCCGTTTCCAGATCGTATACGTGGGCGAGCCCAACGTGGAGGACACCATCGCCATCCTGCGCGGGTTGAAGGAACGGTATGAGGTGCACCACGGGGTGCGCATCAAGGACTCCGCCATTGTGGCCGCGGCTACGCTTTCGCACCGCTACATCACGGACCGCTTCCTGCCCGACAAAGCCATTGACCTGATTGATGAGGCGGCCGCCTCCCTGCGCATCCAGATAGATTCCATGCCCACGGAAATTGACCAGCTGGAACGCCGCGCCACACAGCTGGAGATCGAGAAGCAGGCGCTGATGCGGGAAGACGATCCCAATTCCCGCGAGCGGCTGGCGGCGGTGGAAAAGGAGCTGGCGCACATTCGCGAGCAGTCCAATGCTCTGAAGGCGCGCTGGAAGCAGGAGAAGGAAACCATTAATCGCGTGCGCCAGCTGAAAGAGAAGATCGAGCAGCTCAAGCTGGACGTACAGGCCGCTACCCGCAAGGGCGACTACAACCGCGCCTCCGAAATCCAGTATGGCGAACTGCCGCGCACGCAGGCTGAGCTGGAGAAGCTGAATTCCCAGATGGACGGAAAAACCGCGGGCGAGGGCGCTCCCACCCCAGAACACGCAAAAGCGGCGCGTTCCGGGGAGTCCGGCGTCCGCGCCACCAAAGGCACGTCAACTCGGATGCTGAAGGAAGAAGTGGACGAGGAGGATGTGGCCCGCATTGTTTCCAAGTGGACGGGCATTCCCGTCTCCAAGATGCTGGAGGGCGAGGTCAAGAAGCTGGTGACCATGGAAGAGCGGCTGCGCGGCCGAGTGATCGGCCAGGAGGCGGCGCTGGAGCGAGTTGCCAATGCGATCCGCCGTTCGCGGGCGGGGCTAAGCGATCCGCGGCGGCCCATCGGCTCATTCATCTTTCTCGGGCCCACGGGCGTGGGCAAAACCGAATTGGCCCGCGCGCTGGCCGAGTTCCTTTTTGACGACGAGCACGCCCTGGTGCGCATTGACATGTCGGAATACATGGAGCGGCACGCGGTGGCGCGGTTGATCGGCGCTCCTCCCGGCTATGTCGGCTACGAGGAGGGGGGCCAGCTCACCGAGCAGGTGCGGCGGCGGCCCTATGCTGTGATTCTGTTCGACGAGATCGAAAAAGCGCACCCGGAGGTGTTCAATATTCTGCTGCAGATCATGGATGATGGCCGGCTGACCGACGGCAAAGGCCGCACCGTGGATTTTCGCAATACCGTCATCATTATGACCTCCAACATCGGATCGGTGTACCTGACGCCGGAAGCGCTGCGCACGCCCGAGGACATCGAGCGCGCCCGCAAGGAGGTGATGAACGCGCTACAGGCGCATTTCAAGCCCGAGTTTTTGAACCGCGTGGACGACATCATCATCTTCAACCCGCTGGGCAAGGAGCAGCTGACCAGGATCATTGACCTGCGCCTGGAAGACCTGCGGCGCCTGCTGGCGGAGCGCAAGATCAGCCTGGAACTCACCGATGCGGCCAAGGAGCTGCTGTTCACCGAAGGCTACGACGTGAACTACGGGGCGCGGCCGCTGAAGCGCGCCATCCAGCGCATGATTCAGGACCCGCTGGCGCTGAAGATCCTGGACGGCGAGGTGCTGCACGGCGATCACGTGATAGTGGACGCCGACCTCCGGGAACGCAAGATGACGTTCAAGGTGTCGCGCCGGGTAGGGGAAGGCAAACCGAAGCCCGCGCCCAGGCAGCCGGCGAGTTCACGGCGGTAGTTCTTTTCCGCCGCGGATTCAACGCGGCCTTTGATCTGCAGGCGTGGCCTTTTTAGCAGTGCACGCGAGATGGTTCGGGGCTGAAGCCCCTCACCATGACGCCGTTCCGCAATAAGAATTCTCCAACGCTCATTCTTTGACGTACGTGCTGAAGTGTGGACCAAACTCGGGGACCTTCGACCTCGCGGACCGATTTCGCAAGCGACCTGGCCCGCTTCGCTTGATTGGAATGACAGGTTAGGGTCTCATGTTGGGGAGCATGAATTCGTCAATCTACACTCATCAATCGTCAATGTAACTCATTCCGTGGGCCGGTCAGCCAGCACGGTTTGCGGCTTGCGCGGGGGCTCGGCCGGGCGGGCGGTCCCGGGCTGCTCGGCGGCAGCCTTGGCTTCGGCGCGCGCAGCTCCGCGCTCGTCGAACTTGCCGAAGATCATCTTGCCCGCCGTGGTCTGCAGCACCGAGGTCACGGAAATGTCCACATTCTTACCGATCATCTTGCGCGCGTTGTCCACCACCACCATGGTGCCGTCATCCAGGTAAGCCACACCCTGGTTGTACTCTTTCCCTTCTTTCAGGATGAACACGCGCATAATCTCGCCGGGCAGCACGATGGGCTTAAGCGAGTTGGCCAGTTCGTTGATGTTCAGCACTTCCACGCCCTGCAGCTGAGCCACCTTGTTGAGGTTGAAGTCGTTGGTGATGATTTTGCCTTCATACACCTTGGCCAGCTCAATCAGCTTCATGTCCACTTCGCGCACCGCGGGGAAATCGTCTTCCACGATCTGGATGTTGAGGGAAGCAACTTTCTGCAGGCGCTGCAGGATATCGAGGCCGCGGCGTCCGCGGTTGCGCTTGAGAGAATCGGCGGAATCGGCCACCAGTTGCAGCTCGCGCAGCACGAACTGGGGGATGACGATGATGCCGTCGAGGAAGCCGGTTTCGGCGATGTCGGCGATGCGGCCGTCAATAATGACGCTGGTATCGAGAATCTTATAGGCCTTGCGTCCCTGTTTCTCACCGCCGAAGATTCCGCCCAGGGCCGCCAGGTTGAGCAGGTCGCCCTTGTTGGCGCCCACGATCAGCCCAATGTAGGCCATCAGCAGCATGACCAGAAGCTGCAGGAAACTCTGGGTGTGGCCGGGATTGATGCTGTTGCGGATGACCAGGCTGAAGAGATAGGCGCCGAGGATGCCGAGCACGCTGCCGATGGCGGCTCCGATCAGCCGTTTCAGGCTGACCTTGTGCAGACGCATCTCGAAGAGAATTACGCCGATGCCGATGGCGGCGCCCACCGCGCCATCCACGGGAGCGGTCAGGCCGAAAGGTTCAAGAACGTAACATGCGGCAGCAACAACCAGGATGAAGACGAGGCGAACAAATATGAGATCCAAGGAGAAACCTCCTCGGGGCGATTCCGGTCCCAAGCCGCGGTGACAAGGCCTGGGGAGAAGGCCATCAACCGGGGCCCAAGTGGCGTCCCCTACTGCTAAAGTCCGGCCGCAAATCGCCGGCCGGAGGGATTTACGGCGAAGCATATAACAAAATGAAGAGGCTTCGCCCGGCGGCATGATGGCAACATGCCGACACGCGGGAAGTATATACCAGAGTACCTTTCCTGCGTCCGGGAAAAGTCCTACAGAAGGCTCCCGCGTTCCCATATCAGATGAGGCTGAGCGCCTGAGGGTAGCTCGCTTGGGGGAAAGATGGTTTTATTCACTGCCGCCTCAGCTTCTACAATCAGAGATTGGAGAAGCCATGAAAGGGATTGTGATCCAGCGGTTTGGCGGTCCGGAAGTGCTGAAGCTGCAGGAGGTTGCTGATCCCCAGCCACAGCCGGGGGAAGTACTGGTACGCGTGCAGGCGGCGGGGGTGAACTTCGCTGATGTGATGATGGCGCAAGGCGGGTATCCGGGCACCCCGGCCCCGCCGGTGATTGCTGGCCGTGAATTCGCGGGGGTGGTGGAAGGCAGCGGCGAACGGGTGATGGGTTACACCCAGATGGGCGGCTTTGCCGAGAAAATAGCCGCTCCCCGCAAGCTGCTCTGGCCGCAGCCCGTGGGCTGGAGCGCGTCGGAAGCCGCCGCCTTTCCGGTGAATTACTTCACCGCGTACCTGGCCTACTGGGAGGCGGGTCTGGCGGAAGCTGCGCCGGCAGGGCGGCGCCCGCGGGTGCTGATCCACGCGGCCGCGGGGGGTGTAGGCACCGCGGCGGTGGAGATCGGCAAAATCCTGGGCGTCGAGACCTATGGGACCTCTTCCTCTGAGGAAAAGCTGGCGCGAGTGAAGGAACTGGGGCTGGACCACGGCATCAACTACAAGCAAGTGGATTATGAAAAGGCCATTCACGAACTGACCGGCGGCGAGGGCGTGGATGCGGTGTTTGAGATGTTGGGTGGGGAGCACACCGCCAAAAGCCTTCGCTGCCTGCGCGATTTCGGGCGCGTGATTCTGTACGGCACCGCCACCGGACAACAGCCCAAGTTCGACACGCGCTCCATGTACGCCAAGGCCTCCAGCGTGCACGGCCTATGGCTGACCAAGCTGTCCCTGAAAGAAGACATCATGCGGCCGGCGTGGGAGAGGATGTCGGCCTGGATCAAGGAAGGCAGGCTGCGGCCGGTGGTGGGAGATGTGCTGCCGCTGGAGCGGGCAGGCGATGCTTTCCGGCTCATGCTGGAGCGCAAGAATTACGGAAAGGTTGTGCTCACTGTGAGTTGATGTGATGAACGCAAGCAATTTTTGCGGCTAAAAATACCGGCATGCCTGAAGGTGTACCCCGATAAGACCCCGTTCAATTGCAAGTCGGGGGCGGGCTCCGCAGCTTATTTGCTGTCGCGCAAATATTGCCGCGGTATGGGCCGCATTTTGGTTTCGTTCGTCCACTGCGCGCTGACGATCCACCAGCGGCGGCCATCGTTAACCAGGCTGATGCTGTTAATGCCGCGAACATGAGTCTGGTGGTTATGTTCGGTGTC
>DATGGJ010000180.1:0-2841 GCA_035308585.1 Terriglobales bacterium | reverse complement strand
ATGGAACATGCGGTTGCCTACGAAGCCGCGGCAGTTGCCCACCAGCACGCCCACCTTGCCCAGCTTTTTTGCCAGCTGCATGCAGCTGGCGATGGTCTGCCTGCTGGTGGCCTGGCCGCGCACGATTTCCAGCAAGCGCATGACGTTCGCCGGACTGAAGAAATGCGTACCGATTACGGCCTCCGGCCGCGAGGTGGCGGAGGCAATTTCGTCAATGCTGAGGGTGGAGGTATTGCTGGCCAGGATCGCGTCCGACCGGCACACCCGGTCGAGCTGAGTGAATACCTCCTTCTTCAGTGCCATGCTTTCAAAGACGGCCTCCACCACCATGTCAACTCCGGCCAAGCCGTCGAAACTGAGGGTGGGAGTGATCAGCCGCAGGCGTTCGTCCACAAATTGCTGTGGGAACCGCCCACGCTCAACGGAGGTGGCGTAGTTCTTGCGAATGCCGGCGAGGCCGCGGTCCAGCGCCGCCTGGTCCACTTCCCGCAGCAACACCGGAATGCCGGCATTGGCAAACACCATGGCGATTCCGCCGCCCATGGTGCCCGCGCCCACCACCGCCACCGAGTTCACCGGCAGGGCCGGCGTATCTTTGGGGACGTCCGGAATCTTGCCCACCTCGCGTTCGCCAAAAAAAACATGGATGAGCGCCTTCGACTGTTCCGAAAATAGACACTCCCGGAAACGTGCCTGCTCCAGCTTCAGGCCCTCCTCGAAAGGCAGGCGGGTGGCCGCTTCCACCAGCTCGATGGCGGTCAGCGGCGCCTTCCAGCCGCGCTGCTTTTTATGCGCCGCCTCGCGCGCAGCGGCGAAAATAGGGGCGTTCGACTGCGGCGTGCCCAGCTTGCCGGCGCGGTCGCGAGCCTTCACCACCGGCTTGCCCGCGACCTCGCGGGCGAAGGCGACAGCTCCGGCGAGCAGATCGCCTTCTATGACCCGGTCAATAATGCCGGCTCGCAACGCTTCCGGTACGGAAACAGGATTGCCGGTGGCGCACATCTCCAATGCCTTTGCCACGCCCGCCAGCCGCGGCAGGCGCTGGGTGCCGCCTGCTCCGGGAACCAAGCCCAGCTTCACCTCGGGCTGGCCTACCTGGGCGTCTGCAGCGGCCACCCGGTAATGCCCCGCCAGCGCCAGTTCCAGCCCGCCGCCAAAGGCATTGCCATGGATGGCCATGACTACCGGCTTGGAGCAGCTTTCGATAGCCGGAAGCAGCGCAAGCAGGCCGTCGGTACGCGGCGCCTCGCCGGAAGTGATTCGCTGAAATTCTTTGATATCGACTCCCGCCACGAAGGTGCGTCCGGCGCCGATCACCGCCACCGCGTCAACGCCGGCCTCAGCTTGCGCCTGCCGCAGCCTCTCCGCCAGGCCTTCGATAACCTCCGGGCTTAACGCGTTCACCGGCGGGTTATTGATGGTGATGATGGCGACATGGCCTTGCCGGGTGAGTTGTACCAGTTCGCTCATGATGGGCCTCACGCCTGGAATATAAGACAATACCAGCAACCGGCAAAGGCGGTGGACCGCGCTCATATCTTCTGGGCTTGCCGGCTCAAGTAGAATCATCGGCATGGTCAAGCGCGCAAAGGCGCGGCGGCGTCCGCGCAAAGCCAAGCCCGGCAGCAAAGGTTTAACCGCCGGCGAGTGCCGGCTGGAACGACTGGAAGGGCCGGCCGCCAGCGCGGCCGAAGTGGTGGACAAAGCCGGCGGCTGCGTGGTGGGAATCTACAAGGAACCCCTGGGCGGGCATTCGGTTCTTCTTTCGATTCTGCCGATCGGCGCCATCGAACCCACTCCCTTTCAGCGCGATCTCTCTGACGCGCACCACAAACGTTTGGCCGACGTCATCAACCGCACTGGACGTTTTCTCGACCCGGTCATCGCGGTGGTCGCGCCGGAGGGCAAAGGCTTCTGGACTCCCAACGGCCGCCATCGCCTGGAAGCGATGCGCCGCCTGGGTGCCAAGGCCATCGCGGCTTTGATTGTCGCTGAGCCCGAGGTGGCCTGGCAGATCCTGGCGCTGAACACGGAGAAGGCGCACAACCTGAAGGAACGGTCGCTGGAGGTGGTCCGCATCTATCGCGGCCTGCTGGAGGAAGATGCTTCACGTGCGGAATCGCAGTTTGCCTTTTATCTGGACGAGGCGGCGCTGGTAACGCTCGGTGTGTGCTACGAACGCCGCCCGCGTTTCGGTGGTGGCGCTTACCATCCCATTTTGCGGCGGCTGGAGGCGTTAACGGATGAGCCGCTGCGCGCCGCCATCAAGGTGCATGAGAAGCACGCAACCATGGTGCTCGACCTGGAGGACAAAGTGGCCGCCGTGGTCAAAAAACTGAAGGAGCGCGGGCTGGTCAGCCCCTATCTGCGCTCCTTTGTGGTGGCGCGCATCAACCCGCTGCGGTGGATTAAAGGCGAACCTCCCGAGCTGGAAGAGGTGCTCAAGACTATGCGCGAGCGTGCCGCCCGCTTTAATACCGAAAAAATCAAACCCCAGGACTTGGCCGGCTCGGCCGGCCCGCCCGATGACGAAGGCTAGCAATCCAGTTACAGTACTGATTCGCTAAGTAGTCAGGGGAACTCTGATTCAACAGGTTACCTGCATCCGCGAAAAGTATCTAAGTACAGTACAACTTGCGAGTCTGAACTCGTGAAGTTCTAGTCGAGTCGTAAGTTAGCAAGTTGGGGGGCTACTTCGATTGCTTCGATCTGAACTTCGCCCAGCGCGCCCGCTGTGCCGCCGCTATCCTCGCCCGCGCCGCTGCTGAGAGCCTGCGCCGCGGTCTGCGCCCGCGCTTCGCGGAAGCGCTTCTGCGGCCGGCGCCGCTTCCACCGATGTGG
>DATGGJ010000179.1:0-19346 GCA_035308585.1 Terriglobales bacterium | reverse complement strand
GTGCGCGGCCAGTTCATCACGCCCATGAACGACCGCGTGATTGACGTGGGCACGGCGAATTCGATTGACCTGCGGCCGGCCAGCGCGACCATACCGGCGGCGCCGGGCCAGACCGCCCCCGCCCCGGCCGCGGCTCCGGCTGCCCCGCCCAGCAATCCGCAGGGCGCGGGCGCGGCCGCTCTCAGCTTTGATCCGGCCACCATCACCCAGTCCGCGGGCAAGACCTTCGCCGTCAACGTGGTGCTCAGCCAGGTGCAAAACCTTTATTCGGTGCCGCTGCAGATTACTTACAACCCGAACATGCTGGAAGTGGTGAACGTTTCGGACGGAAACCTGCTTTCGCGCGACGGGCAACCGGTGGCCCTGGTGCACCGCGACGACCCCGCGACGGGCACGTTGCAGGTTACGGCCACGCGTCCGCCTAATTCAGGCGGGATTTCCGGCAGCGGACAGGTGTTTACCATTACCTTCCTGGCCAAAAGCTCGGGAACTTCGACGCTCAACATCGCCCGCGACGGGCTGCGCGACAGCTCGATGCAGCCCATTGAGGCCGGCGGCGCGCAGGCTACAGTGACGGTTCAGTAGCCCGGCGGGCGAGGCGGAGATTCGAATAGAATACTGAAGGAAGTTGATGACATTCAGGGTTTCCAGGACGGGGCGCTGCTCCCCGTTGGCGCGGCACAAAGTTCTTCCCCGAACCGCAGCCCATGGCCGTTTTCGCCGGGCCGCCGGCGGCTTCACTCTTATCGAGATGATTGTGGCCGTCAGTATTCTGGCGATCCTGACCGGCATGGCGGTTCCCCTGGTGCGGGTGAAAGTGCAGCGCGAGCGCGAGGTGGAGCTGCGGCGCGATTTGTGGGAAATGCGCGACGCCATTGACCGCTACAAAGATGCAGCCGACCGTGGCGCTTTCCAGGTGAAAGCCGGGACCGATGGCTATCCGCCCGATCTGGATACGCTGGTCAACGGCGTGGACGTGGGCGGCAAGAAGGTGCGTTTCCTGCGCCGCGTTCCCGTGGATCCCATGACCGGCAAAAACGAGTGGGGCATGCGTTCTACCCAGGACGACCCGGATTCAGACTCCTGGGGCGGGCAGAACGTATTTGATGTCTTCAGCAAGTCCCAGGGAACGGCTTTGGACGGAACCCGATACGACCAATGGTAAGAACGGTCTCAACCCGTAAACGGCGCGGCTTCACCCTGATCGAGCTGATGATGGTGATCAGCATCATCCTCATCCTGGTGTCGGTGGCCGCTCCCATTTACAAGACCGCCATTCTGCACGCGCACGAGGCGGTGCTGCGCGACGACCTGTTCACCTTGCGCTCCCTGATTCAGCAGTACACGCTGGACAAGCAGAAGGCGCCGCAGTCGCTGGACGATCTGATCAGCGCCGGCTACATCAAGCAGATTCCCAAGGACCCCTTCACCGGTTCCTCTGATACCTGGGTGACTGACCAGGAAGACGTGCTGCTGAGCGTGGACCAGCAGCAGCCCGGGATCGTGGATGTGCACAGCGGCTCCAGCCAGAACAGTTCCGAAGGAACGCCGTATTCATCCTGGTAAGCGCAGGCTGGCTTCCGCCAGTCCGCCGAATCCATCCTAAGCTTGCAAAGCGCGAGCAGCCGATTCGTTTACAAAGCTTCCAAACTCCTTAGAGTGCCTTTGCTTCTACCTCTCCACTCCCTGATTTCCTTGCCCCCGGTGGTAAGCTTTTCGATTCAATTTCCAGCAGGAGACGAGCATGGGCAAACGGTTTTGGGCGGTTCTCGGTATGGGGTTGATTTTGATTGGGGCATGCTGGGCGCAGAACGCACCCTACGACGTGGTGATTCGCAACGGCCACGTCATTGACGGCACCGGCTCGCCCTGGTACGCGGCCGACCTTGGCATACGCGACGGCCGCATTGCCGCCATTGGCGACCTGGCTGCCGCCCCGGCCAGGCGCACCATTGATGCTCACGGCATGGTGGTGGCGCCCGGCTTTATTGACATGCTGGGCCAATCGGAGCTGACCATCCTGGTGGATCCCCGCCTGCCTTCGAAAATCTACCAGGGCATCACCACAGAAATTACCGGCGAAGGCGATTCAGTCGCTCCCCAAACCGATGCCACCATCCGGGCCGACCGGGTGGGCTACGAGCACTACCACATCACACCCGACTGGCGCACGCTCGACCAGTACTTCCGGCGCCTGCAGAAGCAGGGTATGGGCATCAACCTGGCCACCTACGTAGGCGCCACCCAGGTGCGACGCGTGGTGCTGGGAGACGCCGACGTGCAGCCTACTCCCGCCCAACTGGACCAGATGAAGGCGCTGGTGGACCAGGCCATGCAGCAGGGCGCCATGGGCGTTTCCACTTCGCTGGAATACGCGCCCGCGCCCTACGCCAGCACCGAGGAGCTGATTGCGCTGGCCAGGGAGGCGGCCAAATACGGCGGCATCTACGCCAGCCACATGCGCAGCGAAGGCGATGCGGAGATGGCTTCGTTGGACGAGGTCATCCGCATTGGGCGGGAAGCGCACATCCCGGTGGAGATCTGGCATTTGAAGACCGCGGGCAAGCGCAACTGGGGCAAGATGCCGGAAGTGGTGGCCAAGATTGACGCGGCCCGCGCGGCGGACGTGGATATCAACGCCGATACTTATGCCTACACGGCGTGGTTCAACTCGCTCTCCGCCTTCATTCCGCCCTGGGCGCATGACGGCGGCGACCTCAAGCTCATCGAGCGCCTGAAAGACCCCGCCACCCGCGCCCGCATCCGCAAGGACATGCTGACGCCCAGCAGCAAGTGGGACAACGAATGGGACGAGATTTCGGGACCGCAGGCGGTGTTAATTGGCGTGGTGCAGAACCCGCAGCTTCTGCCGGTGCAGGGCAAGACGCTGGCCCAAGTGGCCCAGATGTGGCACGAAGACCCCATAGACGCCCTGTGCGATCTGCTCATCAAGGACAACGCCTTTACCGGCGTGGCGGTGTTCGGCATGTCGGAGCCGGACGTGGTGCTGGCGCTCCAGCAGCCGTGGGTTTCCGTGGACAACGACTCTTCGGGAACCGCGCCTACGGGGCTGCTTGGGCAGGAACATCCGCATCCCCGGGCATATGCGACGTTCCCGCGCATTCTGCGGAAGTATGTGCGCGAGGAGCACAAGCTCAGCCTGCCCGACGCCATCCGCAAGTTCAGCGCGCTGCCGGCGCAGCGCATGCATCTGACCGACCGCGGAGTGCTGAAACAGGGCATGTGGGCCGACGTGGTGGTGTTTGACCCGGCCACCATTCGCGATGTGGCCGCCTTCGAAAATCCCAACCAGCTCTCGCAAGGCATGGTGTACGTGCTGGTTAATGGCGTGCCGGTGATTGACGGGGGCAAGATGACGAACGCGCTGCCAGGGAAAGTTCTGCGCGGCCCGGGCTACAAGAGACCAATTTCTGATTGACGGTTTTCGATTGACGATTGAATCGGGAACACGTTTCGCGGTCACTTAAATAGTGCGCTTCGGGCGGCCCCTTCAGAAATATAGTGAGGTGACAGCAGACCTTCTTCGCGCCATCTAAGGACTGTACTTCGTAGCGCTGCTGTCCCGGCGGCTGTCATCCAGGAGGGCGCTGCCTGCGCGTGCGCAAGGTTTCCGTTACTATATCTGCTGCCCAATGAGGCCGGACACTACCTACGAGTTCCATGTTTCCCGCGCGGCGCGCGACCGCTACCGCTTCGACGAGCTTCTATTTTCGCTGGCCGGCAATGTGGTGTTCGCCAACCTGGCTGCCAGCCGCGAGTTCGCCAGGCGCATCAATCAGGTGCGCGAAGCCCAGCGCCACCCGGAACTGGCCGTCAACCCCGGCGCCCTCAATGCCATGGGGCTGATTGATGAAGTTCTGCACGCGGTGGTGGAACTCTACCGCAAGCAGCGGGATCCGCGGGTCATGGTGGATGCGCTCGTTTGGTTCGAATCCCGGCTCGGCCCGGAGATGCTGGACCGAACCCTGCAAACCTTTGCTGACCAGTTTCCCAGCGTGGCTGTTTACCGCGGCGACAAGACCGCGGCGGCGTGGTTGCGGGAATCCACCGCCGGCATGCCTCATCGCGCGGTGGCGCTGGAGGAGTTGATGCTCCTCTGGTTGGCTAATCTGAACCCGGCATTCAAGCCGTTTGAAGAGTTGTTCAACGACGAACTGCTGGTTTCGAAAACGGCCTACACCAAACTCACCGCGGCGCTGCGCGACTACTTCGAGACGCGGCCGCGTTTCGGTCCCGATAACCAGAATCTAGTGGACATGTTGCGCGCCCCGGCCCTGGCCTCGCCGGATTCACTTGCCGGCCAGTTGGCCTACATCCGCGAGAAGTGGAAAGACCTGCTGGGCGACCTGGTGCGCCGCCTGCTGAGCGCCCTCGACGTGCTCAAGGAGGAAGAGGTCGCCATCTGGCTGCGCTTCCACCCGCCGGGCGCGCATTTTGGCGGGCCCACGGGACTGGGTGACTCCAGCGCCGCCGCCATTCCTCATTATTCCGAATTTGAGTATGAGCGCTTCAGTCCCGATCTTGACTGGATGCCAAGCACGGTCCTGATGGCCAAGAGTGTTTACGTGTGGCTGGACCAGCTCTCAAAGTTGTATGGCCGCCCCATCCACCGCCTCGACCAGATTCCCGATGAGGAGCTTGACCTGCTCGCCCGCCGCGGCTTCAACTCACTCTGGCTGATCGGCGTCTGGGAGCGCAGCAAAGCTTCGCAGCGCATCAAGCAGCTGACCGGGAACCCGGAGGCGGTCGCTTCCGCCTATTCGCTGGCTGACTACACCATCGCCGAGGACCTGGGTGGGGAAGGCGCCTGCGCCAACCTGCGCGATCGCGCCTGGGCGCGCGGCGTCCGCCTGGCCAGCGACATGGTGCCCAACCACATGGGCATTGATTCGCGCTGGGTCATCCAGCACCCCGACTGGTTTCTCGCGCTGCCTTACAGCCCGTTTCCTTCCTACACCTTCAACGGTCCCGACCTGTCCAGCGACGGGCGGGTGGAAATAAAGATTGACGACCACTATTTCAACCGCAGCGACGCCGCCGTGGTTTTCCGCCGCCTTGACCGCTGGAGCGGCGACACCCGCTTCATCTATCACGGCAATGACGGCACCAGCTTTCCCTGGAACGACACCGCTCAGCTTAATTACCTGAACCCGGAAGTGCGCGAGGCGGTGATTCAGACCATCCTGCACGTGGCGCGGCTGTTTCCCATCATTCGGTTCGATGCCGCCATGACCCTCACCAAGCGCCACTACCAGCGCTTATGGTTTCCGCAGCCGGGCACGGGTGGCGCCATTCCTTCCCGCGCCGAGCATGGCCTGACCAAGGAGCAGTTCGACGCCGCCATGCCCAAGGAGTTCTGGCGCGAGGTGGTGGACCGCGTGGCCGCGGAAGCGCCCGGCACCCTGTTGCTGGCCGAGGCCTTCTGGCTCATGGAAGGCTATTTCGTGCGCACTTTGGGCATGCATCGGGTGTACAACTCCGCTTTCATGAACATGCTGCGCGACGAAGAGAACGCCAACTACCGCAGCGTGATGAAGAACACACTGGAGTTCGATCCGGACGTGCTCAAGCGCTACGTCAACTTCATGAACAATCCCGACGAGCGCACGGCGGTGGACCAGTTCGGCAAAGGCGACAAATACTTCGGCGTCTGCACCATGATGGTCACGCTGCCCGGCCTGCCCATGTTCGGGCACGGCCAAATTGAGGGCTTCACCGAGCGCTACGGCATGGAGTACCGGCGGGCTTACTACGAGGAGAAGGCCGATCCCTGGCTGGTGGCCCGGCACGAAAGGGAAATCTCTCCGCTGCTGCACCGCCGGCCGCTCTTCGCCGAAGTGCGGGACTTCCTGCTCTACGATTTCTACACCGACGATGGCTGGGTGAACGAAGACGTCTACGCCTACTCCAACCGTCTGGGTGAACATCGCGCGCTGGTGGTGTACCACAATCGCTATGCCAGCACGCGGGGCTGGGTGCGCCTATCGGCCGGCCAAGCCGAAAAGCTTCCCGGCGGCGGCAAGCGCGTTCGTCAGCGCACCCTGGGCGAGTCGTTCGGGCTCTCGAGCGACGACTCCATGTTCGTGGCCTACCGCGACAGCTTCACTGGCCAGGAGTACCTGCAGCGGGCGCGGGATCTGGCGGAACGGGGCATGCACCTGGAGCTGCACGCTTATCAGTGCCAGGTGTTTCTTGACTGGCGCGACATTTGCGATCGCGACGGCCGTCCCTGGGGCGCTTTGTGCGACATGCTCGCCGGCCACGGCGTCTCCAGCCTGGATGACGCCCTGCGCCAGTTGGAGCTGCAGCCGGTGCACGACGCCATTCGGGCTGTGCTCGATCCCGCGCTGGTGCGGGAGTTCGCCGAATTCGCCGCGCCCGCGGAAACTGGCGAGGTCAAGCGCCCGGCGGCAGAGCTGGTGCAGGATACGTGCCGCCACGCCCGCCGCTTCCTGGAAGAGGCGCGGCGCTTTGCCTGCAGCGCCAGCGGGGAAGCGGTTGGTTTGGGTCCGGCGCGCGAGTGGCAGGGACAGATGGACAAAGTTGTCGGTGAGCTGTGCGAGCATCTGGAAGCGGCTCTGCGTATTCCAGAGCTGGAGCACTACTTCTCCCAGCCCTGGCCGGAAGAGGCGCGCTTCGTGTTGCCCACGGCCGGCGCCGATGCCAAAGCCGTTCTGCCCGTCTGGGGAACGGTATTGGCGTGGTGCGCCGTGCACGCGCTCGGGCGCTTATCGGATCCGCTGGAACCGGAACCGGCCGCGGCGCAGTTATTCGATTCCATGCACCTGCGCGAAGCGTTGGCCGACGCCCTGGCTGGGCTGGGCCTCAAAGACGAAGAACGCTGGCGGGCGGTGGCGCGCATCCGTGCTGCTCTTGCCCACGCCGGCTGGGCTCCGGGCGCTGCCCTTGTCCCTGGCCGCACCACCGCGCTATTCAGTTGGGTGCACGATCCCGATGTCGCCTGGGTCATCGGGGTTCACGAGTGGGACAGCATTCGCTATTTCGTGAAGGAACCCTATGAACGTCTGCTGTGGTGGATGGCATTGCCCGCGCTGATGACACTGGCCATGCAGCCGAAACCCGATCCCAAGAAAGTTCGCGCCCTGGAACAGCAGATCGAAACCCGCCTGCGCGTCGCAGCGGAAGGCGGCTACCGCGTGGAGGCGCTGTTTGAGGCCGGGAAGTGAGTTTGCAGTACCCTAGTCCAGTCCGAGCTCCTCAGGACTGCCGGAAAAACATAGCTGGCTAAATGCCAAGTGCTAATGGCCAGTTGCTAAAAGGAGACCCATGGCTCAGGACACCGCCACCCAGCATCAGTCCACCAGCATTGATTCCGTGTTGCAGGAGAGCCGCAGCTTTCCGCCCCCGGCGGAGTTCAGCAAACAGGCGCACGTCAAGAGCGTGCAGGACTATGAACGCCTGTACGCGGAGGCGGAGCGCGACCCTGAGGCCTTCTGGGGCAACATCGCCCGCGAGCTGCACTGGTTCAAGCCCTGGGATAAAGTGCTGGAGTGGAAAGCGCCGTGGGCTAAGTGGTTTGTCGGCGGACAGCTCAACCTTTGCTACAACTGCGTGGACCGTCACGTCCAGACTTGGCGCAAGAACAAGGCGGCCATCGTGTGGGAAGGCGAGCCGGGTGACCTCCGCACCTTGACCTACCAACAGCTGCACGTGGAGGTGCAGAAGTTCGCCAACGTGCTCAAGTCGCTGGGCGTTGCCAAGGGCGACCGCGTAGCCATCTACATGGGCATGGTGCCGGAGCTGCCCATCGCCATGCTGGCCTGCGCCCGCATTGGGGCGGTGCATTCAGTTGTGTTTGGCGGCTTCTCCGCCAACGCATTGGTGGACCGCATTACTGATGCGCAGGCGGTGGCGGTCATTACCCAGGACGGCGCCTACCGGCGCGGCTCCGAAGTTCATCTGAAAAAAGCCGTGGACGAAGCTCTGCCCGCCTGTCCAACCATCAAGCACGTCATCGTCTACAAGCGCACCGGCCATCACGTCCCCATGGAGCCCGGCCGCGACCACTGGTGGCACGAGCTGATGGCGGCGGAGAACGGCAATCCCTGTCCCGCTGAGCCCCTGGACGCCGAGCACCCGCTCTACATCCTTTACACTTCCGGAACCACCGGCAAACCCAAAGGCGTGGTGCACACCACCGGCGGCTATTCCGTGGGCACCTACATCACCACCAAGTGGGTGTTCGACCTGAAAGAGGAAGACACCTACTGGTGCACCGCCGACATCGGCTGGGTTACCGGCCACAGCTACATCATTTACGGGCCGCTGCAGAACGGCGCCACCAGCCTGATGTACGAGGGTGCGCCCAATCATCCCGAGCCCGACCGCTTCTGGCGCATCATTGACCGGCACAAGGTGAGCGTGTTCTACACCGCGCCCACCGCCATTCGCACCTTCATCAAGTGGGGCGAGCAGTGGCCGCGCAAGCACAAACTCGACAGCCTGCGCCTGCTGGGCACGGTGGGAGAGCCCATCAATCCGGAAGCCTGGATGTGGTATCGCGACGTCATCGGCCACAACCGCTGCCCCATCGTGGATACCTGGTGGCAGACCGAAACCGGCATGATCATGATTACGCCGCTGCCGGGCGCAATTGCGGCCAAGCCCGGTTCGGCCACGCGGCCCTTTCCGGGGGTGAGCGTGGACGTGGTCACGCGCGACGGCAAGCCGGTGCCCGAAGGTTCGGGCGGCTACCTGATCATCAAGCAGCCGTGGCCGGCCATGCTGCGCACCATCTATGGCGACCCTGACCGTTATGTGAAGCAGTACTGGTCGGAGATTCCCAACATTTATTTCACCGGCGATGGCGCCCGCAAAGATAAAGACGGCTACTTCTGGGTGATGGGCCGGGTGGACGACGTCATCAACGTCGCCGGCCACCGCCTGAGCACCATGGAGGTGGAGTCGGCGCTGGTGGCGCATCCCAAGGTGGCGGAAGCGGCGGTGGTGGGCCGTCCTGACGACGTCAAAGGCCAGGCCATCGCCGCGTTCGTGACCCTGGAACACGGCAACCAGCCTTCCGCCGAGCTAAAAGAAGAGCTGCGCAAGTGGGTGGCCAAGGAGATTGGCGCTCTGGCCAAGCCCGACGACATCCGCTTTAGCGACGTGCTGCCCAAAACGCGCAGCGGCAAAATCATGCGCCGCCTGCTGCGCGAACTGGCTTCCAGCGGCGAAGTCAAGGGCGACGTCACCACGCTGGAGGATTTGAGTGTAATCGCCAAGCTGCGGGGCAGCGAAGAGGGCTAGAGGGCGCGGGGCGGTCGCCCGTCCGCGAGAGCCTGCCCCGGCCGGGCGCAATGCTGGAACTGCTTCCCCATCTCTGTGCAGCAGGCATCGTCCATCCTGCCATCAGCCGCCAGTCTTAGCGATAATGTACATGCCGCCTTATAGTTATCAAGGTTATAAATAATTGAATAACCACAGTTAACCCCCGGCGTATAATGCCGGTGTCGCATCGTGAATGCCACAGTGGCTATGATCACCGTTTCCAAAGAGGACTATCTGAAAGCGGTGCTGGAAGCAGAGAGCGAAGGTGAGCACGTCATCTCCGCTACTCTGGCGCACCGGCTTTCCGTTTCGGCTCCGGCGGTCACCATGGCGCTGCGCCGGCTGAAACGCGATGGGCTGGTGGCCATGCGCGCTCATGGCCGCATCGAACTGACGGCCGCCGGGCGGGAAATTGCCCTCAGGACGGCGGTGCGGCACCACCTCATCGAGCGCATGCTGACCGAAGTTTTTGGCATGGAGTGGTACCGCGTGCATGAGGAAGCTGAACGCCTGGAACACGCTGTTTCTCCTAGGTTTGAAGCCAAGTTGGCCGAAAAGCTAGGTCCCTCAGGCGTTTGCCCCCACGGCAATCCGGTGGTTCCGGAGCGTGGCGAGGCACGCAGGCGCCGCGGTTTGCGTCTGCTGGCGGAGGCGGAGCCGGGCCAGGAGTACCAGGTGAGCAGCGTCTACGAGCGGGATGGCACCTTGCTCCGCTTTCTCGATGATCGCGGCATCCGGCCGGGCGCCCGGCTTTGCGTGCTGGAGCGCAACTACGACCAGACGCTCACTATGAGGGCGGGGAAGGGAAAGGTATCCGTCGGCGGGCCGGCCGCGGAAAAGGTCTGGGTAGCGCCGGTTGATGGAGGAAGGTCGCGAAGACACAAGAGGTGAGTGCTGAAAGGCCTATATCAGGATTTAGTTAGGAGCATAAGCTGGGGCTAACTGACCTGGTTTGAGGTTTGCGTTCGATTGCCTGGAAAGCGGAATGAACTTACTTAACGGTTTGAAGACCTTGCGCCACGTCGTGATTACGCACGAGGACATAGATCGTGCCCACGATCGCGCTCGTGTCCAGGCCGCCCGCCTGCGCCGCAGTTTCTTATCGCGCTTTCGGCTTCTTTGGCTCCTGGTCGGTCCCGGCATACTGGTTATGCTCGGTGAAAACGATGGCCCCAGCATGTTGTCTTATGCCGCCACCGGAGCCAGGTTTGGCATTGGTTTCTTTCTTCCATTCATCGTCTTGACCTTCGTCATGGCCATTGTGGTCCAGGAAATGACCATGCGCCTGGGCGCTGCCACTCATCGCGGCCATGCGGAACTGATTTTCGAACGCTTCGGGCCGTTCTGGGGCTGGTTTTCCATGATTGACCTGGGGATTGGAAATTTCCTGACCCTGATCACGGAATTCATCGCCATCCGTGCGGGACTGGGCTTTTTTGGCGTGCCGCCGTGGGCCGCGGTACTCTTAGCCCTTGCTCTTCTGTATACCGCTCTCATGACCCATCGCTATTGGACCTGGGAGCGCATCACGCTGGCTATCGCCGCCCTCAATCTGGTCTTCATCCCTGTCGCCCTGCTCACCCACCCCGACTGGCATTCCATCAGCAACGCGTTGACCACCTGGAAGCCGGTTCCCAGGATGGACCAGAACACCCTCCTCATTGTCCTCGCCGATATTGGCGCCACCGTAACTCCCTGGATGCTTTTCTTCCAGCAGAGTGCGACGGTGGATAAAGGCATGACCAAGCGCGACGTCGGATTTGGCCGCGTGGATACCGTGCTGGGAGCCGCCTTGGCTGCCGCTACCGCCCTGGCCATGGTGGTGGCGACGGCCCCTTTGTTCGCCAGCCATATGAGCGCGGAGCACTTTCAGGCCGCGGAATTCGCCCAGGCCTTGCGCCCGCTGATCGGCCGCCTTGGTGCCTCCCTGTTCGCTGTCGGAATCGTGGAAGCGGGGATGGTCGCGTGCGTCACCATCTCCATTTCCTCCGCTTATGCCTTCGGCGAGGTGGCGGCCAGGCCCCACAGCCTCAACCTGCCAGTGCGCCAGGGCAAAGCGTTTTATTCAGTCGTATTCCTGTTGGCTGTGCTGGCAGCGGTGATTGTGCTCATACCGGGACTGCCCCTGGTGTACGTGGTTTTGATAGTGAATGTGATTGCCGTGCTGGCCATGCCGCCCGCGTTGGTTTTCTTGTTCATGCTGGCCAACGACCGCGAGCTCATGGGCGACATCGCCACCCCCGCTTGGGCCAATGTGCTGGCCAGCGCGGTGGTTGTTTTTCTGGTGGGCGCCGGCGTGCTGTTCGGCATCAGCGTAATTGCCCCTCGGGTGTTCGCGGCCTGGGCAGGCGGGTAGGATTAAATGACGGCAAAACAGAAGTTCGGCGACTCGACCGGCCTCTCCGACGAGGATCTGGTCCTCTCTACCCTCGAACCGGACCAGCTTGCGGAAGCCAAGAAGCAGCGCATTCCCCGGCGCTCCCTGCGCCGGGGCGAGCTGCTGGTTCTGTGGTTCCTCCGCGTCTACCTGCTGTTCATGGTTGCGGTGGTCGTCTATCAGGCCTGGACCGGTACCCACTAGCTCCAGTAATGCTCGCGCGCCGCTCGGCTTCTCTCCAGCTTCCCGTTCGCCAGGAAGTCTCTGCCGACCTTTCCTGCCTGCCGCATCGGGAAACGTTCCATCCCGGGAACGCCATGTCGGCAGCCCCATACTCTCGTTTTCCTCTCCCCTCTGAACTCCGTGCGAACATCGACCTAGCGCCCAACTTGTGCGCCCGGGAAGAGCCAGCCATGAGCAGCCTGCCAGATCCCAGCCAGACCGCGGCCTCAGCCACGGCCGAGTCGCTGCGCAGCGAGGAAATACAGCGCCAGCTCAAGCAGTTGGGCGGGCGCGACCTGCAGTTGTGGTCCATCGGCATACTCGTCATCGTGGTGCTGGTGGCCGGATTTGCGGCGGTCGTGGCGCCCAACCTGGCTTGGCGCGGCCTGCCCGGCAGTGGCGTGGTGGAATACCGCTATCTTCCGCAGTTAATCTTTGGACTGATCTCTCTGATTTTGTTGTTCAACATCTATGTGGTGATTCAAAAAAGGACTCTGAACTCCACCCGTGCGGCGCTGATCCGGGAACTGGTGTTCAGCGAGCGGCTGGAAAGCTTTACCCTGATTGATCCGCTCACCCAGTTGCTCAACCGCCGCTCCCTCGACCAGATCGTTCCTCGGGAAATCGCCCGCGCCAACCGTTCCGGCAGCCATCTCACCTTTGTGCTGGTGGAGGTCGGCGGATTCAAAGGCCTCAACGAGCGCCTGGGCAACATCGCCGGCGATCAGTTGCTGGTGGAGGTGGCGCGTCTGCTGAAAGGGACCTTCCGCGGTTCGGATGCGATCATCCGCTACAGCGGCGACCGCTTTCTGATCATCATGGCCGATACCAATGAAAAACGCGCTGTCTCCGCCATGCGCCGCCTCTCCGATATGGTGGACCATTGGAATTTGAACACCAAGTCCGGTTGGGAAATGGTGCTGAACTACGGTATTGCGCAGTACGCCATTGGCGCCAGCGCGGCTGAATTGCTCATGGCGGCGGAACAAAGATTAATGCAGCAGCAGGCTAAGGCGGCGCCCAAGCCGGCGCCGTTGACCGTTGCTGCCGGTGTGGCTGTGAAATGATCTACTGCGGTCGCGCGCCAAGCGCGGCCCTGAACCCGTCTCCATCAGTTCGGTGCGGTAGAGTTCCGGTTGTAAAAGTTGTCCGCATGAAAGCGATTTGGCGGTTGGTTCTTATGTCCCTGATCCTGATCTGTGCCGGTTGCGCGCACACCAGGAAATTAGCCGGCCTTTACGTCCCCAGCCGTTGTATTCAGAAGGTGAGCTGGACCAGGCCTTGCGACACCATTTCAGAACATCTGGTCAAATGTGACGGGGTGATGGTGACCACCAGCTGCATAGCCGCCGGCCACACCGGTAACGGCGGTCAGCTGGAGCGTGATAAGCTTCCGGCGAATTGATTGCTTTCCAGTGTTTTGCACCTGGACTGGCTGGGTGTGACAGGACGGCTTGGCGCAACGCCCTGCCCTGGGCCTATCAAACTCCCGCTTCGGCTTGAATCCTGTGGTTTTCCTCACATCCCCTTGTGACCCCCCTCACTGCCTCCTGGCCCGTTCCGGGCGAACATCGAAGG
Organism: Terriglobales bacterium; assembly: GCA_035308585.1. Classification (GTDB taxonomy): domain Bacteria; phylum Acidobacteriota; class Terriglobia; order Terriglobales; family Acidobacteriaceae; genus JAICWP01. The sequence continues at coordinate 5,860 of DATGGJ010000179.1, read as the reverse complement.
TTGCTTACCGCGGCTGTACACGAGGAGTGTGTCATGCAAAAGGTCCTTATCCTGGGGGCGGCGGGGCGTGATTTTCATAACTTCAACGTGGTTTTCCGCCGCAACCCCGATTTTCAGGTCGCAGCCTTCACCGCCACCCAGATTCCCGACATTGCCAACCGGCGCTACCCTCCGGAACTGGCTGGGCCGCTCTATCCCCAGGGAATTCCCATCGCGGACGAGAAGGAAATGGAGCGGCTCATCGCCGAGCAGGAGATTGATATCGTCGTTTTCTCCTACAGCGATGTTGCCTATCCCACGGTCATGCACCTTGCATCCCGCGCCGTGGCCGCCGGCTCCGATTTCTGGCTGCTGGGGACGGAACACACCCAGGTCAAGTCGAGCCTGCCGGTGGTTTCTGTGTGCGCAGTGCGTACCGGTTGCGGCAAGAGTCCGGTGTCGCGGCGGGTGGCCGCGGAGTTGCGGCGCCGGGGATGGAATCCGGTAGTCATTCGCCATCCCATGCCCTATGGCGACCTCGCCCAGCAGGCGGTACAGCGCTTTGCCCGCCTGGAGGACCTGGAGCGCCACAAATGCACCATCGAGGAGCGGGAGGAATACGAGCCTCACATCGTGAACGGCACCGTGGTTTATGCCGGCGTGGACTACGAAGCCATCCTGCGCCAGGCGGAGAGCGAGGGCGACCTCATCCTGTGGGACGGCGGCAACAACGACACGCCCTTTTACGCGTCCGATCTGGAGATTGTGGTTGCCGACCCCCATCGGCCCGGACACGAACTGGGCTACTACCCGGGCGAGGTCAATCTGCGCCGCGCCGACGTGGTGGTCATCAACAAGGTGGATACGGCGGCGGCGCACAACGTGGACGTGGTGCGGCAAAACGTGCGCTTGAACAATCCCAAAGCCACGATTATAGAGGCTGCCTGCAAGGTTTCTGTCGCGGCTCCCGAACAGATCAAGGGCCGGCGCGTGCTGGTGGTAGAGGACGGGCCCACCCTTACCCACGGTGAAATGCCGTACGGCGCCGGCGTGGTGGCGGCGCGGCAGTGGGGAGCGGCTGAACTCATGGACGCCCGTCCTTACGCTGTGGGCTCCATTCGCGGCACCTATGACCGCTTCACCCACCTGACCACGCTGCTGCCGGCCATGGGCTACAGCGCCATTCAGCGCCACGAACTGGAGGAAACCATCAATCGCGTGCCCGCCGACCTGGTGCTGGTGGCTACGCCGGTGGACCTGGGCGCCATCCTGCGCCTGAACAAGCCCTGTGTGCGCGTCGGCTACGAGGTGGAAGAGCGCACCCAGCCCACCATTGCCGATGTTCTGGCGCAGTTTACCGCGCGCCATGAGCATCGCCTGGAAGCGGCGCGCAGCGTGGTCTAGGAGGAACAATGGCGAGCGCTTCGCTGTGGCCGCAGGATTTTCTCAGCATCCGCGATTTCACGCCGGCGCAGATAAAAGAGCTGCTGCACCTGGCGCTGCAGATAAAGGCCAATTCCGCGGCCTATGCCGACGCGCTCAAGGGCAAAACCCTGGCCATGATTTTTGAGAAGCCCTCGCTGCGCACCCGCGTGACCTTCGATGTTGGCATTCACCAGCTGGGCGGGTTTTCGCTCTACCTGTCGCCGGCGGAAATCAACCTGGGCAAGCGGGAGTCGGTTTACGACGTGGCCAAGAATCTGGAGCGCATGGTGCAGGGCATCATGATTCGCACCTTCGCTCACGACATTGTCGAGCGCATGGCCCAGGATGCCGCCATTCCCGTCATCAACGGTCTGACCGACTACAGCCATCCCTGCCAGGCCATGGCCGACTACCTGACCATGCTCGAAATCAAGGGCAGGCTGGCCGGGCTGAAGGTGGCCTTTATCGGCGATGGCAACAATGTGGCCCACTCCCTGATGTTCGCGGGCGCGCAACTGGGCGCTCAGGTGTGGGTGGCCACGCCGCCGGGGTACGAGCCCCGCGGCGACGCGCTGGCCTGGGCGCAGCGTCGCGGCGCGGAAACCGGCGGCACCTGCACCGTGACCAACGATGCGGCGCGGGCGGCACACGGCGCCGACGTGATCTATACCGACGTTTGGGCGAGCATGGGCCAGGAAGGCGAGGCTGAACTTCGCCGCCGCAGTTTTCTGCTCTACCAGGTCAACGCCGCGCTGTTCGCTTTGGCCAAGCCGGACGCCATCTTCATGCATTGCCTGCCCGCCCACCGCGGCGACGAGGTCACCGACGAGGTCATTGACTGTCCGCGCTCGGCGGTCTTTCAGGAAGCGGAAAACCGCCTGCATGCCCAGAAAGCCATCATGGTTCAGCTGATGAAGGTGCGGGTGGAGGAAGCGATAGTGCCGCCCGCCGAGGAGTTGGCGCACGTGTGAAGTGGAGGTCGGGAGTCGGTAGTCAGGAGTCGGTATGAGAGGTTATCGTGACCTAGTCGTGTGGCAGAAAGCAATGGAGCTTGTCACCGAAGTCTATCGAATCACGGCCGATTTTCCCAAGCACGAACTCTATGGCCTCACGGGACAGATTCGGCGGGCGGCGGTCTCGGTGCCAAGCAATCTAGCTGAAGGACATGGCCGCACTTCCCGTCGCGAATTTCACCAATTTATCAGCCAGGCTCGCGGGTCATTGGTGGAAGTGGAGACTCAGTTGGAGATCGCCAGAAATCTAGGCTACCTCTCCCCGCCCCTCGCTTCCGAGTTGTTAGCCAAAGCGGGCCGGGTTGGACGAATGCTGAATGGGTTGAGGGCATGGTCGGAGTCCCGAGAAGGTTCCAAACCGACTCCCGACTCCTGACTCCCGACTACCCAAAGCGCAGAACATGCCACGAACCATGCTACTAGCCATCGGCGGCAATTCCCTCATCCGTGCGGGGGAGAAGGGAACTGTTGTCGAACAACTGGCCAATGCGCGGCGCACGGCCGCGGCCGTCATCGGCCTGATCCGCGACGGCTACCGACTCGTCATCACCCACGGCAATGGACCTCAGGTGGGCGCCGACCTGCTGCGTTCTGAGCGCGCCGCCGACCAGGTTCCCGGCCTGCCCCTGGATGTGTGCGGGGCCGCGACCCAGGGCGAAATCGGGTACCTGCTCTGCCAGTCGTTGCACGATGAGCTCGATGCCGCGGGCTTGCACGTGCCCCTGGTGAGCATCATCACCCAAACCGTGGTTTCCCGCGACGATCCTGCCATGCAGCATCCCAGTAAGCCCATCGGCCCTTTCTACCTGCGGGCCGACGCGGAGCAGCGCAAGCGCGCCTTCGGCTGGGAGATCGTGGAAGATGCCGCCCGCGGCTACCGCCGCGTGGTGCCTTCGCCGGAGCCCATTGACATTGTCGAACTGGAGGTCATCCGCGACCTGGTCCAAGACGGCGTGCTGGTCGTAGCCGTGGGCGGCGGCGGCATCCCGGTAATGCGCTCCAACGGAAGGCTTCAAGGCGTGGAGGCGGTGATTGATAAGGACCGCGCCTCGGCCTTGCTGGCCAGCCGCCTGGGGGTGGACGTTTTCGCCATTTCCACCGATGCCGACTTCGTTTATCGCGACTACAAGACTCCAGCCCAGCGCCCGCTGACCCATGTGACCGTTTCGGAAATGGAGGATCTGCTTCGCGCCGGCCAGTTTCCTCCCGGCAACATGGGACCGAAGGTGGAATCAGCACTCCGCTTCCTGCGTAACGGCGGCAGGGAAGTGGTCATTACCTCTTACCAGCATCTGTACGAAGCGGTGTCCGGCCACGCCGGAACGCATATTGTGCGCGATGGAGAGCTGGTGGCCGCCGGCGCCGAACACGAACACGCCGCATTACCGCTGAAAGGCAGGTGAATTCATGCGACACGCAGGTTTTGCCGCCGGTCGGGCAGCCGAACCGGTCAGCGAGCTGAAACGGCAAAGCGATTTTGTGAAGCTGCGGCACGTCATCGAGTCGCAGCAGTTCACCGTTCCCCTGCTGATGGAATTATTCAATCGCTCCCGCGGCATGGAGCGGGTGGCCGCCCGTGGAGGCACGCTCGACTACCAGAACAAAATCCTGGCCACCCTGTTCTATGAGCCCTCCACGCGCACACGCTTTTCCTTTGAAGCTGCCATGCACCGTTTAGGCGGGCGGGTGCTTTCCACGGAGCGCGCGGGGGCCTTCTCCTCCGCCATTGAGGGCGAGCAGGTGGAGGATTCCATACGCATCATCGGCAACTATGCCGACGTCATCGTCATCCGCCATCATCAGGCGGGGGGCGCGGCCCGCGCGGCCGAGGTGTCGCCCGTGCCCGTCATCAACGCCGGCGACGGCGAAGGCGGCCAGCATCCCACCCAGGCCCTGCTCGATTTGTATACCATCTACCGCGAGCGGCCCCTGGATGGCCTGAGCGTGGCCATCATCGGCGAGCTGGACAAAGGACGCACCGTCCGCTCGCTGGCTTACCTGCTGGCCAAGTTTGAGCGCGTCAGGATATTTTTTGTCAGCCCACCTGAGCTGCAGATGAAGCCGGACATCCTTGAGTATCTGGACGAACACGGCGTTAGCTACGAGCTGGAACCGGAGCTGGAACGGGTGATTGGCGAGGTGGACGTCGTCTATCAAACCCGCATTCGTCCCGAACGCGTGCGCGACGCCGAATTGCTGCGCCGATACGCCATCAACGCGGCGGTGTTGCCGCGAATGAAGGCGAGTGCGATGATTCTGCATCCGCTGCCCCGCACCGTGGAACTGGACAAGACGGTGGACAGCGACCCCCGGGCACTCTACTTCCGCCAGGCCACCAATGGGCTCTATGTGCGCATGGCGCTGCTGACCATGTTGCTGGATAAAGACTAGAAGTAGCTGGTAGTTGCTAACGGGCGCCAGGTTTCAAGGTTTCAGAGGTTTCGCATCAAGCTCAATTTCCGCGAATCCCGGCCAACGGCCATACGAGTAAAAATTAGCGACCAGCTAGCAAACTGCCAGCTACCAACTACCGTGGTGCGAGGACACTATGCCTGCTATCGCCGAACAACTTAACACGCAATCCTACGTAGACCTGGAAAATGCCTACGGCGCCCACAACTACCACCCCCTGGACGTGGTCATAGAGCGCGCCCAGGGCGTATGGGTATATGACGTCGAGGGCAGGCGCTATCTCGATTGCCTGGCCTCTTACTCCGCGGTAAACCAGGGACATTGCCATCCGCGCATTGTGCAGACCCTGGTTGAACAGGCCCACAAGGTCACGCTCACCTCGCGCGCTTTCCGCAATGATCAGTTGCCGCTGCTTTATAAAGAACTGCACGACTTGACCGGCTACGACATGGCGCTGCCCATGAACAGCGGCGCGGAAGCGGTGGAGACGGCGGTCAAAACTGCGCGCAAGTGGGGCTACACCGTGAAGGGTATTCCTGACGGCCGTGCCGAGATCATCGTCTGCGCCAACAATTTTCATGGCCGCACCGTCACTATCGTCAGCTTCTCCACCGATGAGCAATACCGCCGTGGCTTTGGCCCCTTCACGCCCGGGTTCATAGTCATTCCTTACGGCGAATCGCGCGCCCTCATCGAAGCCATAACTTCCAACACATGCGCCTTCCTGGTTGAGCCCATCCAGGGCGAGGCTGGCATCATTCTCCCGCCCGCCGGCTTTTTGCGCGAAGCCGCGGACATTTGCCGCCGCAACCGGGTGCTCTTCATGGCCGACGAAATTCAGTCGGGGCTGGGGCGCACCGGCAAGCTCTTCGCCTACATGCATGAAGGCATTCATCCCGATGTGCTCATTGTCGGCAAGGCGCTGGCCGGCGGCTTCTATCCCGTCTCCGCCGTGCTGGCCTCCAAGGAGATTCTGGGTGTTTACCAGCCCGGCGACCACGGCAGCACCTTTGGCGGCAATCCGCTGGGCT